>NZ_JBHFJB010000140.1:0-17058 GCF_057334555.1 Pseudomonas sp. AGC41 | reverse complement strand
ATGCTGCTGACCACCAAATACGTGGACGGTTTGCCGCTCCACCGCTTTGAAAAAGTACTGGGCCGCCATGGCATCGATATTCCACGTCAGACCCTGGCTCGCTGGGTTATCCAATGCGGTGAGCATTTTCAGCCGTTGCTGAATTTAATGCGCGACAGCCTCTTGGCCAGTCGGGTCATCCACTGCGATGAAACGCGCGTGCAGGTGTTGAAAGAGCCTGACCGGGAGCCAAGCAGTCAGTCCTGGATGTGGGTGCAAACCGGCGGCCCGCCAGACAAACCAGTGATCCTTTTTGACTACTCCACCAGCCGCTCGCAGGAGGTTCCAACGCGCCTGCTCGATGGCTACTGCGGCTATCTCATGACCGATGATTACGCCGGTTACAACGCGCTTGGCACGCAGGACGGAGTCGAGCGTTTAGGGTGCTGGGCTCATGCACGCCGTAAGTTTGTCGAAGCGCAAAAAGTGCAACCCAAAGGCAAGACAGGCCGGGCGGATATAGCGCTGAAGCTGATCAGCAAGCTATACGGCATCGAGATCGCCTTCAAAGAGAGCAGCGATGAGGGGCGGAAAAATGGACGTCAGGATTTAAGTCTCAAGGTGATGAGTGAGCTAAAGGCCTGGATGGAAAAAACGCTCCCATACATGACCACGCAGAATGCACTGGGCAAGGCTGTGACCTATCTGGCAAACAACTGGAGCAAACTGGAACGGTACGTCGAGCAAGGCTACCTGCCCATCGACAACAATACCGCCGAGCGCGCGATCCGGCCTTTCGTCATCGGAAGGAAGAACTGGTTGTTCAGCGATACGCCCAAAGGCGCGACGGCCAGTGCTCAACTTTACAGCCTGGTCGAGACCGCCAAAGCCAACGGCCAAGAGCCTTATGCGTGGCTGCGCCACGCACTGGAGCGCCTACCACAGGCATCCTCGGTCGAAGATTACGAAGCTCTGTTGCCGTGGAACTGCAAGCCCGGATCCCACAGCTAAACGCACCGCCCACTTTTGACTAGGTGGGGTTTATGGAGCGCTTACGAAAAATCGACTAACCGAACTGCTTTTTTTCGGTTAGTCGCCTAGGCACCCTGGCAACAAAGTGAGTTGTGCCAGGCCTCCCTTTTATAGTTTCGTTGTGATCGTCTCTCTGCGCGACTACCTAACCCATATTGAATCGCTGAATACAGGTTCCGTTAAGTGCTGACAGAGCTTTCTTTCTGATGGCCAAAATATTTAGAACAGCATTAGCGGCCTCACGACCTTTACAAACGAAATGCTCAGCGAAAATTGCGCAGTGGTGATCAGTTTCTTGAAAATGATGAGGCGTAAGTGACAGTGAGATCACCGGAACGCGGGTCTCCAATCCCGCGCGCATTAGTCCATCAACAACCGTTTGCGCCACGAAGTCATGCCGATAAATTCCACCATCAACCACTAGGGCCGCCGCAGCAACGGCAGCATATCGACCAGTAAAGGCAAGTTCTAACGCCATCAGCGGCATTTCGAATGCCCCAGGGACGTCAAACACATCTATCTGATCTGCGGGAATTATTTCACAGAAACCTGCTAAGGCACGATCAACAATTTCGTTGTGCCAATTTGACTTGATAAATGCGTAACGATTAGTTGCCATATTAGATACTCTTGGATTCTTGTTTTGCTTTCCAACTGCTAAGAGTTGAAAGATAAGAACGCCCTCCAGATAAAAGACATCTCCGAATGGAAGGGTTCCGAGCTGAATAGAACTAGGAACAGAACCCAAACCTTCACGCAAAGAAAGGTCTGGATATAGATAAAACTGCTCATGTTGGAGAACTTGAAGAAGCAGCCCCCGTCGATCACCCTGCGTGCATAGCCCTTGGAAGTTTAGATACCGTATCGCTGAAAATAGATCAGGTTAGGCTTCCTGCTAGGCTCGTGGGCGGTGGCTAGGGGCCTCTGCTTCCGGTGCCGCGGCTTTCTGCAGATAAAAGTCGAACGCCAGTTCGGCAAAACGGTCAGCTTGCACGCCACGGTCGCGTGCTGCAGCTGCATCCTCGACGAAACGCAGATCGCCGATCAGACCATCACGGGTGGCAAAGGCAAAGTCGTCCCACAGATACTGATCCCCTGCAAAGTTTATCTGCGTGGTCAGGTGGCGATGCCCCGGTGCTGAAATGAAGAAATGTACGTGCGCAGGACGCTGCCCGTGACGGCCGAGCAAGTCGAGACATTCCTGAGTCGGGCCCTGCGGGTCGCAGCCATATCCCGACGGCACGATCGAGCGAGCGCGATAACGGCCATTGGTATCGGTGATAATGCGCCGGCGCAGGTTGTACTCAGACTGTGTTGAGTCGAAGTACGAGTAGGTGCCCTGGGTATTAGCATGCCAGATGTCGACGGTAGCGCCGACAAGCGGATTGCCTTCGGAATCGGACACCCGGCCTTGGAGGAACATCACCACACCCGCGTCGGTGCCGTCGTCCATACGTGCTTCGCCTTGCGCCAGCGGCGAGCCAGCAACATACAGCGGGCCTTCGATGGTGCGCGGAGTACCGCCGCTTAAGCCGGCCTCGGCATCCTTGGCGTCCTGCAACAAGTCAAGGAAGTGCTCGATGCCTAGGCCTGCCGCCAGCAGGCCTGCTTCATTACGACCACCGAGACGGTTAAGGTAGTCAACGGCGTGCCAGAACTCGTCCTCTGTGATTTCCAGATCTTCGACCAGACGAGCGGTGTCCTGTAGCACGCGCAAGATGATCTCCTTGAAGCGTGGGTTGCCTTCGGCGCGGTCAAAACCAGCGACTTTGTTGAAGAAAATTTGAATATCGGAAGTGTGAGAAATTTTTAATGTCATCATGCTTACCTTATATTGTTCTTCTAAAAAGTAGGTGCGAATCAACGGTCGCCGTTTTGGATCGACGAAGGATGACGGCAGAGTCCGTCGACCTCAATGTCCATGTATGGGAACAGCGGAAGCTGTATCAAAGTGTCATGCAACGCCTCGACGCTGGGCACATCGAACACACTGTAATTGGCATATTGCCCAGCAATTCGCCAGAGGTGGCGCCAAGTACCGTTGCGCTGCAGGCTCTGGGCTAGTTCTTTTTCGGCGGCCTTCAGCTCAGCAGCCTTGGCCGGGTCCATGTCGACCGGTAATTTTACAGTCATCTTCACGTGGAACAGCATGATTATCTCCTTGCTTTCTATGCAATCAACGACGGGCAAAGCGTGCCAAGCGCTGTTCATCCAGCGTCAGACCTAGGCCGGGGGCACGCGGAATGTGCAGATGGAAGTCACGGTACTGTGGCGGCTCGTTGATGATTTCCTCAGTCAACAACAGCGGACCAAACAACTCGGTTCCCCAAGTCAGCTGGCGCAGAGTAAGGAAGGCATGGGCTGAGGCCATGGTGCCAATCGAGCCTTCAAGCATGGTGCCGCCATATAGGGCGATGCCAGCGGCCTCCGCTATTTGAGCGGTACGCAGCACCGCGCGCGGGCCGCCGTTCTTGCCAATTTTCAGAGCGAAGACGCTGGCGGCGCCGGCGGCGGCAAGACTGAATGCGTCCTCTACGCTTTCGATCGACTCATCCGCCATGATCGGGGCGGGACTGCGCTGGCTCAGGCGAACCTGGCCGCTGCGGTTGATGCGTGAGATCGGTTGTTCAATAAGATCGATGCCGTTGTCGCCGAGGATTTGGCAGGCACGGATGGCTTGGGACTCGTCCCAGTACTGGTTAACGTCGACTCTCACGCTGGCGCGGTCTCCCAATTCGCGCTTAATAGCCACGACATGCTTGAGGTCTTGCTCCACCGGGTTGGCGCCGATCTTCAATTTGAACACTCGGTGCCGGCGAATTTCCAGCATTTGCTCGGCTTCGATGATGTCGCGGTGGGTGTCACCGCTGGCCAGAGTCCAGGCTACTTCGAGACTGTCACGCACCCTCCCGCCCAGCAGCTCGCTTACAGGCAAGCCCCAGCGCTTGCCCTGGGCGTCGAGTAACGCACTTTCAATACCTGACTTGGCGAAGGTGTTGCCTTTGGCCAGCATATCCAACTTGAGCATGGAGGCATTTATGTTGTCCGCTGGCAGGCCGATCAGGACTGGCGCTAGGTGCGCATCAATGTTGGCTTTGATGCCTTCGGGACTTTCATAACCGTAAGCCAGACCGCCGATGGTGGTAGCCTCACCTATTCCGTCCACACCATCGCTGCAACGCACGCGCAATACCACCAGGGTTTGCTGCTGCATGGTGTGCATCGCCAGCTTGTGCGGACGAATGGTTGGCAGATCGATGATAATTGCATCTATACGCTCGATTACAGCGGTTGTCATTGTTACCAGACCCCGTAAAGTAGAGCCCCTGACAGGCCCAGAAATGCATTCACTTGATAGCTCAAGGATTGCGCGAGACTGTGCACCCTGTCCAATATCAAATGAATACCCCACCATACCCTGGAGGTTTGATGGAACTGCGCCATCTGCGATACTTCAAAGTGCTGGCAGAAACCCTGAATTTCACCCGCGCCGCCGAACTTCTGCACATGGCCCAGCCGCCACTGAGTCGGCAGATAAGCCAGCTGGAGGATGAGCTTGGCACGCTGCTAGTGGTGCGGGAGCGGCCGTTGCGGTTGACCGAGGCTGGGCGTTTTTTTTACGAGCAAGCCTGCACGCTTCTGCAGCAAATGCACAACATCACCGTCAATACCCGTCGCATCGGCCATCGCCAACGCCAGTGGCTGGGTATCGGCTTTGCGCCGTCCACCCTCTACACCGTATTACCAGAGTTGATCCGCGAGCTACGCCAGGACAGCGAATTGGAGTTGGGGCTCAGCGAGATGACCACAGTTCAACAAGTCGAGGCGCTGAAAACTGGGCGAATTGACATTGCTTTCGGCCGCATTCGCATCGAAGACTCAGCCATTGACCAGCAAATACTTCGCGAAGACCCGCTGGTGGCTGTGCTGCCCCAGGGGCACCCGCTCGCAGGCACCTCGCTCACCCTTGCCCAGTTGGCCGACGAAGCATTCATTCTCTACCCCGCTAACCCCAGGCCTAGCTATGCCGATCATGTGCTGGCATTGTTTGCCCAACACGGCATGAGTATCCACGTTAGCCAGTGGGCCAACGAACTGCAGACCGCCATAGGTTTGGTTGCCGTCGGCTTAGGCGTGACTCTGGTCCCGGCCTCTGTGCAACAACAGCACCGAGCGGATATCAAGTACGTCGGACTGCTAGACAGTGGTGCCGTCAGCCCGATCATCCTCAGCCGCCGCAAAGGTGATGTAAGTCCAGTTTTACAGCGCTGTTTAGCACTGCTTGAAGCTAATACCTAAAAAGATTGGTTAAGGTTCGCTCTTGATGGGCATTTCCAAGTACAGCCTAGAGTGACCGGAGGCCCAAACCACCATTCAACTGTGCAAATCGGATCGAGGACAGGTATTGCCGAGCTTCGAGTAAGTCCTCGTTGATCGCCTTACCGCTACTTTGCTGGACCAGGCCCGACGAAGAACATTACCGCCTAGATGCGAAAGCCCAGCAGACTGATCGCCGGTTTCGCAGGGAGGCGATCACCAGTTCGGTGGCCAAGGTCAGCGCACCCCGAACCAATTTTTCAAGGAGCACGCAGGTATGGTGGCGAATCGGGGCAGTACCATGGTGCCAGCCGCTACGGCCAGCCAACACATGTAGTCAACAAGCGGATCAGTTAGGTGCTCAGGTCGCAGTATTTGCTGAGATGCCTGGAGGAGAAGATCACCGTGTAGATTGTAATCTAGTGACAGGAATGAACCATGATCGCCAATTGGATCGGATGAGCCAGTTATTATTTAAACAAGTGACCTGCCCCCTCCTCCGATTCTCCAGTTAACAGCTGCATCTGGCGGGCCGCGCTCAACAACGGCTCTTTGCTCGGGCGGGACGGCAGCGTTCCGTTAAATCATGAGGAAGAACGCAGCATGCAAGCGCCAAAATATGAACACCCGCTGCCACCCGCACAAGCCCAGACACTTGCGAGCAGCGGCAAAAGGCACCCAGTGGCCCGCCGTAATATGGGCAAAACAAGCGCCCACCAAAAGTAGCCAGTCTGTCGGACCCATTGTTTCCGCCTGAATCCGTGCGTCAGGTACACCTTACGTGACGGAACAGGCCCGCTTCAGCGATGCCTAGCAGCAGGCGCAATTCATAAAGCGTGAGCTCATCCTGACGACCGGAAAGCCCCTGATAGCCATGATTCGCGAATCCAGAACCGCGCGTAGACCTTGTGCATTATGAATTTGCCAAAGCTCGAAGACGCCGACCGAAACAGTCAACATCAAGGCTACGTCTGGCTAACATTGTAAATTTTAGGGATGCACCTGTTTAATCCGTCCCCTCACACCGCTCCTTGAGCAACCGCACGAACATGGTCAAGCTTTGCGAAACGGTACCCCTGCGCCATACCAGCCACGTCGGCAGATAACGGAAGGATTCCGACAGTGGCCAGACGCTGACCGTGCTGCACCCGGGCATGCTTTGCAGCATGCTGCGGGGCATCAGGGCTAGGCCCGCGCCGGCACTGACACAGGCGAGCATTCCGTGATAGGACTCCATCTCAAAGATCTTGCCCGGCACCGCCGAGTCCTTGGCGAACCAGCGTTCGAAGTGATGGCGATAGGAACAGTTGGAGCGGAAGGCGTAGATGTTTTCGCCGTTCACATCCTGCGCTCGTTGAATAGGGCTATGGTTGAGCGGTGCAATCAGGACCATTTCTTCTTCGAATGCCGGTACGCCTTCCAGTGCAGGGTGCAGCACCGGGCCATCAACAAAAGCGGCGGTTAGCCGGCCTGCCAGCACGCCATCAATCATGGTCCCCGAAGGTCCAGTGGACAGGTCCAGTTCGACCTTAGCGTACTGCTGGTTATAGGCCGCCAAGAGCGTAGGAATCCGCACCGCCGCTGTGCTCTCCATCGACCCCAGGGGAAAGGTGCCCTGGGGTTCTTCCCCCCCAACCGTGGCACGGGCTTCCTGGACCATGCCGAGAATCCGACGCGCATAGTCGAGGAAGCTCCAGCCGGCTGGTGACAACCGCAGGCGGCTTTTTTCGCGGATGAATAAGTCGACGCCCAAATCCTGCTCCAATTGCTTGATCCGTGTGGTCAGGTTCGAAGGCACCCGGTGGATGTGCTGCGCAGCGACGCTGATACTGCCGTGTTCAGCGACAGCCTTGAAAATCTCGAGCTGAACCAGATCCATGGCATTCTCCAATCGTGAATGTGTCCCTCATTATTATTCAGTTTAAACTAAATATACAGCACCTTAATCTGAGTTCATTCCTATCCGCAGGACGGTGCTATGAGCAGTATTTCCAGCCTTACCCACGCCATCTCTGTCAATCCGGCGACCGGTGAACAGATCGGCCAGTACCCTTTCGACTCCGGAGCAGTATTGCAGACAACCCTTGCGCGCTCTGCTGCCGGGTTCCGCGCCTGGAGCCGCCAGCCGATCGCACAGCGCACCTTGCGCCTGCTTGCGCTTGGCCAGGCATTGCGTGACAACGCACAGGCCATGGCACGGATGATCACTCTAGAGATGGGTAAGCCGATCACCCAAGCCCGGGGTGAAATCGAAAAATGTGCACAACTCTGCGTATGGTACGCCGAACACGGCCCAGCCATGCTTAACGCCGAGCCGACCCTGGTCGAAGACAACAAGGCACGCATAGAATATCGTCCATTGGGATCGATTCTGGCGGTAATGCCCTGGAACTTCCCGATCTGGCAAGTACTACGCGGTGCTGTCCCGGCGCTGCTGGCAGGTAATACATACGTGCTCAAGCACGCACCCAATGTGATGGGCAGCGCCTATCTGCTGGGGGAGGTGTTTAAACAGGCGGGCTTTCCTGAGGGCATCTACGAGGTGATCAACGTCACGCCGGAGGGTGTCTCCACGGCAATTAAAGACACACGTATCGCTGCTATCACCCTGACCGGCAGTGTCCGCGCCGGCGTGGCCATCGGCGCCCAGGCCGGCGCAGCGCTCAAGAAGTGCGTCCTGGAACTGGGCGGTTCCGATCCGTTCATCGTTCTCAACGATGCCAACCTCGACGAAGCCGTTAAAGCAGCTGTGGTCGGGCGTTACCAGAACACCGGACAAGTCTGCGCGGCGGCCAAGCGACTGATTGTAGAGCAAGGTATAGTCGAAGAGTTCACCAGGCGATTTGTTGACGCTACCCGCCAGTTAGTGGTGGGCGATCCATTGTCTGCCGAAACGTACATCGGCCCGATGGCCCGCTTCGATCTGCGTGAGGAACTGGATCTACAGGTGCGCAACACTCTGGAGGAAGGTGCGACCCTGTTGCTGGGCGGCCAGAAGGCCGAGGGCCCTGGTAACTTTTATGAGCCGACGGTGTTGGCCGACGTCACCGATCAGATGACCTCGTTCAAGCAGGAATTGTTTGGCCCCGTTGCGTCGATCATCACCGCCCGAGACGCAACGCATGCCTTGGAACTAGCGAACAACAGTGAATTTGGTCTGGCTGCCACTGTATACAGTGCCAATGTCGAACAGGCTGAACAGTTGGCCAGCGAGCTCGAAACCGGCGGCGTCTTCATCAATGGCTACTGCGCAAGCGACCCGCGCGTGGCCTTCGGTGGCGTGAAGAAAAGCGGATTCGGTCGCGAACTGTCGCATTTCGGCGTGCGCGAGTTCTGCAATGCGCAGACGGTGTGGCTGGATCGCCACTGATTGAATCAGCATTAGTTGACATAAAAACACCGAGCTGTGCGGACCGTTTGAAACGGGGTTTGCCAAAATCAAAACAAATGTCTCGATTTTCGAGGCATTTGTTTTTCCAAATTTTAAAAACATAAGGCCCCCTCAGGCTCTCAGCGCCTTTACAGGCATTTGCGCATACCTGAAGATCTGGAAATCCTCTCAGCCCCCCAGCCAGGTTCAGACCTAGCTCGTATACAAAGGATAGCAACGTGCAAATAACTATAAAAAACAAAATAACGATACTGGCGGGTCTGTGCTTACTCAGCGTCGTAGCGGTATTGCTATCCAGCAACATTTCTCAGTCACGCTCAAGCATTATCCATATAAAAACCAAGACTTTGAGCATGATCAATGACGCCGCAATCGACAGATTGCAATCGAACAGCGAAATACAAGCTCTAAAAATCCAAGCATACTTCATTAGATCGTACTTATATGGCGCTGGTGTCGCTGAGCAGATAAAAAAACAGCGCAACCTAGGCGCCAAATACGCGATCGATTTCGCGCAATCTAGAGACTCGTTGAATCAGCAGATAAAGTCATCGCTGGCTACCAACCCCAATATTCTTAGCATGTACGTTGTCTTCAACTCCAACGAGCTTGACGGCCAGGATAATAAATTTATAGGCAGGACTGATCTCGCCAGCACTGACAGCGGAAGATTCTCTAGCTACTGGACCAAACACGATGGCGTCATTAACTCGCTAGCTGTAACAGAAAAGATGATAAGCGACACCTCCCCAATGCTTGACGGCACTCCTTCTAACTCTTGGTTTACATGCCCTAGCACCAATTTTAAACCTTGCATCTTTAATCCTTACCTAGAAGAATTGGGCTCCACGTCAAATTTGGTTATCTCGATCTCCTTCCCGATCGTCGACAATGACAAAGTAATTGCTGTCTTCGGCATGGATATAAGCCTACAGCAGCTTCAGAACCTTGCGAAAGCTGGCAGCGAAAGTCTTTACGACGGTAACAGCGCCGTGAGCATTATCAGCCCTGCTGGTTTGTTAGCTGCCCATAGTGTTGACGCAAAAAAAATGGGCAAGACAATTGAAGGCGTATACGGTGAAGACGCAGCAGAAATACGCAAAAAAATGGATTCCAAAGACATAAGTGCAATCCGGACCGACAATAAGCTGAGAGTCACAAAATCTTTTCCGCCTATACCCGACACTCCATTCTGGACTATTCTAATGGATACTCCGGAGTCAGTACTTTTTGAACCGGCAAAAAACCTTGAATTAGAACTTGACACCCAAGCCGACCACACAATGCTGCACAATATCCTTATAGGAACCTGCGTCGCGCTATTAGGACTTCTTGTCTTATGGCTCGCGGCGAGAAGCATCACAAAGCCAATTAGGGCTGTCTCCATAATGCTCAAAGACATTGCCAGCGGTGAAGGGAATCTAACGCAACGCTTGAATCATCGTGCTGCAGATGAGCTGGGTGAGCTTGCTTCTTGGTTCAATATGTTCCTCGATAAGCTTCAACCAATAATTGCGGAGGTCAAGCAATCGGTCCATCAAGCTAGGGATACAGCAGATCGCTCCTCAAAAATTGCTATGAACACCAGTTCCGGAATGCAGATGCAGTATCGAGAAATAGACCAAGTCGCTACCGCCTCACATGAAATGAGCGCAACAGCGCAAGACGTGGCCAAAAGCGCTGCTCAAGCAGCAAGCGCAGCACAAAACGCAGATGAAGCGACGGACCAAGGACTTGCAGTAATCAATATTACAACCGCGAAAATTGGCGCGCTAGCTGAGGAAATGGACGCCATGATGGGCCAGGTGGAGGCCCTCGCGGTGAGCAGCGAGCAGATTGGCTCCGTTCTGGATGTCATCAAATCTATTGCTGTACAGACAAACCTCCTCGCGTTGAACGCCGCTATCGAAGCAGCGCGCGCGGGTGACGCCGGGCGTGGCTTCGCTGTGGTTGCAGATGAAGTCAGAAATCTTGCCAGGAGGACTCAAGAGTCTGTCGAGGAGATCCAACTAGTCATAGAGTTGCTTCAGCAAGGGACACGTAGCGTCGTAGACGCTATAGGCGCCAATCACAGAAAGGCTCAAGACAGCGTCGAACAGGTCGGCTCTGCTGTAGAAGCTCTTCAACGCATCGGCGCTGCAGTCAGAGTCATCAACGACATGAATCTGCAAATCGCGACTGCAGCTGAAGAGCAGAGCTCGGTAGCAGAGGAGATCAATCGGAATGTAGCAGGGGTTCGTGAGGTTACCGAATCACTCAAGATACAGGCCGACGAATCGTCTCATATAAGTCACGCCCTCAACGAACTGGCCAGCCAGCAGCAGGTTCTGATGGATCATTTTAAAGTGTAGCCCCCTCTTCCTCACCTCATCAGGAAAATGATTTCAACACACCTGTAGTGAAGGTTGGAAACGTCCCCAGGTTTTCGAAGCGGCTCAACGGGGTGACCGGTCTCGCTGTAGTACATCTAAAAAATTTAACTAGAGAGTATGCGTCCGGCCAACACACCTTCCTGACCCCGACGCCAAAGGCGATGGTGTCCACCCAAATAAGTGGACACCATTTCTAGCCTTTTTAAGCGGACGCCCATGCCCCAAGAACGCCGTTCCTATTCCAAGTCCTTTAAAGCCCAGGTCATCGCCGAGTGTGCGCAGGCTGACACCTCGATTGCCAATGTCGCCTTGACCCACAACCTCAATGCAAACCTTGTCCATAAATGGATTCGGGTGCATGCGCAGAAAAACCTGACACTTCAAACCGCCTTCATCCCGGTCAAGACATCGCCGCCGGTGCGATGCATCAGGCCCTTCCTGCCACGATCCGAATCGAAGTGCCGCATTCAAAAGGCGTAGTCGTGGTGAGTTGGCCGGCAGAAAATGCAGCGGCATGTTCCACTTTTCTGCGAGACCTGCTGCGATGATTCGCATCGACACCATCTGGCTCGCCATCGAGCCCATGGACATGCGCGCCGGCACTGAAACCGCGCTGGCGCGAGTTGTCGCGGTGTTCGGTGCGGCGAAGCCGCACTGTGCTTATCTGTTCGCCAACCGTCGCGCCAATCGTATGAAAGTGTTGGTGCATGACGGCGTGGGGATTTGGCTTGCAGCCCGGCGCTTGAATCAAGGGCGCTTCTTTTGGCCAGGCGTGCGGCACGGCTCTGAAGTCCAGTTGGATGCAGAGCAACTTCAAGCCTTGGTGCTCGGTTTACCTTGGCAACGCGTCGGTTCCGGAGGAGCCATCACGGTGCTCTAACTCGTCTGCCATGGCGCGCTTGCCAGCGCAATTGGCCCATCCGTCTATCGCCGCCACTAGCCCTCTCTGGCAAAATCGGCGGCATGACTTCGCATCCGAATCTCGATCAATTAAACCCTGAAGAACTGCGCGCCTTGGCGGCGCAGTTGATCCAGCGCGTCGAGACCATGGACAAGCAAATCACTCATCACAAGTCCGTCAACGAGAAACTGGCCCACGAGATCGCACTGCTCAAACGCTTCAAATTTACCAAGCGCAGCGAGCAGTTGAGCCCGGATCAAGTCAGCCTGCTCGACGACTTGATCGATACGGATATCGCCGCTATCGAAGCCGAACTTGAGGCGCTGCAACCGGCATCTGTCGAAGCTAAATTGCGCCAGCAACCCAAGCGCGCACCGCTGCCACCGCAGTTTCCTCGCACGCTGATCCATCACGAACCGGACAACAGCCACTGCCAGTGCGGTTGTGCCCTCAAGCGCATCGGCGAAGGTGCCAGCGAAAAGCTCGACTACACGCCCGGCGTGTTCACCGTCGAGCGCCAAATCCGTGGAAAGTGGGCCTGCGAACAGTGCGAAACGCTCATCCAGGCGCCGGTACCGGCGCACGTCATCGACAAAGGCATCCCGACAGCGGGCCTGCTGGCCCACATCATGGTGGCCAAGTTCGCCGACCATCTGCCGCTGTATCGCCAAGAGAAAATCTTTGGCCGCGCCGGGCTGTCCATCGCCCGTTCGACCTTGGCGCAGTGGGTGGGCAACTGCGGCGTGCAACTTCAACCGCTGGTTGATGCGCTGCGCGAAGCCGTGCTGACGCACGACGTCGTCCACGCTGACGAGACCCCGGTACAGATGCTGACGCCTGGCGCGAAGAAAACTCATCGCGCTTACGTCTGGGCCTATGCCACCAGTCAGTTCTCCGATCTGGCGGCGGTCGTTTACGAATTCAGCCCGAGCCGTGCTGGCGAACATGCCGGAGCCTTCCTTGGCCACTGGAACGGCAAGCTGGTCTGCGACGACTTCGCTGGCTACAAGGCAGGCTTTGAACTGGGCGTCACGGAGATCGGCTGCATGGCCCATGCTCGCCGCAAGTTCTTCGACTTGCACGCGACCAACAAGAGCCAGATCGCCGAAAAAGCGCTGCATTACATCGCGGCCTTGTACGAAATTGAACGAGAAGTCCGCGAGCTGGAACCGGGTGATCGACAGCGAATACGGCAGGAAAAAGCAGCGCCAATCGCCGACGCACTTCATACCTGGATGACCGCCCAAAGACAGCTTGTGCCTGAGGGTTCGGCCATCGCCAAGGCCCTGGATTACAGCCTCAAACGCTGGATAGCGCTGACGCGCTATCTCGATGACGGTGCTGTGCCCATCGATAATAACTGGTGCGAGAATCAAATCCGGCCGTGGGCTCTTGGGCGCTCGAACTGGCTGTTCGCGGGCTCGTTACGCAGCGGTAAACGTGCGGCGGCGATCATGAGTTTGATTCAGTCGGCGCGGCTCAACGGACATGATCCGTATGCTTACTTGAAGGATGTTCTTACACGCCTGCCGACGCAGCGTGCGAGTGAGATAACCGAGCTGTTGCCGTACAGGTGGGCGCCCGTTTAATTACATAAGGTGTGTTGGGCAGACGCTTACAGTCCAAGCGCAGAAAACCATGGCTTTGCAGCCTGCTTTCATTCCGCTGCCCTTGCAGCTAGCCGGGGTAAATTCGCAAGCCACGTCGCCGGCTATCTGTCTCGAAATCCCGCACCCACGCGGCACCGTCAAAGTGAGTTGGCCGACCGAAAACGCCGCAGCCTATGCCACCTTTTTGCGAGAGCTGCTGCGATGATCCGCCTCGATACAATCTGGCTCGCCACCGAGCCGATGGACATGCGCGCCGGTACCGACACCGCCATGGCCCGTGTGATTTCAGTGTCCGGTGCGGCGCAGCCGCACTGCGCTTATCTGTTCGCCAACCGCCGCGCCACCCGCATGAAGTCCTGGTGCACGATGGGTTGGGCATCCGGTTGGCGTCACGTCGGCTCCACCAGCGCAAATTCGCTTGGCCTGGCACGCGCCACGGTTCACCAATGGAGCTGAGCACCGAACAGCCACACGCCTTGATACTGGGCTTGCCATGGCAGGGAGTTGGACCCGCAAACGCCATTTCCATCCTCTGAACCGAACCATGCCCCATCCGGCAGCGCAATTGTCCGATCAGCCTGTCGTCCTGTTTACGCTGATCTGGCAAGATCGGCGGCATGACTTCGATCCACGACCTCGACCAACTGAACCCCGAACAACTGCGTGCACTCGCGGCGCAGTTGCTGCAACGCGTCTCGGCGCTCGACGAGCAAGTTGAAACGATGGGCAAGACCGTCCAGGTCATGGACAAGAAGATCCATCACGACAAAACGTTGATCGAAAAACTGAGCCACGAGACCGCCCAGCTCAAGCGTTTCAAGTTCCCCAAACGCAGCGAACAAATGAGCCCGGAACAGGCCAGTTTGCTCGATGATCTGATCGATACCGATATCGCTGCCATTGAAGCGGAACTGGAGTCGCAGCAAGTTACTCCGGCACCGACCCAGGAAAAGCAGAAACCCAAGCGTCGCGCCTTGCCGCCTGAGTTTCCCCGCACGCTGATCCATCACGAGCCGGACAACACGGAGTGCGCCTGTGGCTACGCGCTCAAACGCATCGGTGAAGATGTCAGCGAGAAGCTCGATTACACACCTGGCGTGTTCACCGTGGAGCGCCATATCCGTGGCAAGTGGGTCTGCGACAGTTGCGAAACACTGATCCAGGCTCCGGTGCCAGCGCAGGTGATCGACAAGGGCATCCCGACTGCGGGCTTGTTGGCCCACGTCATGATTGCGAAGTTTGCTGACCATCTACCGCTGTATCGTCAGGAAGCCATGTTCGGCCGCTCCGGCCTGGCTATCCCGCGTTCGACCCTCGCCCAATGGGTTGGCGCCTGTGGTGTGCAGTTGCAGCCACTGGTCGATGCGCTGCGCGCAGTGGTGCTTGAACAGCCGGTCGTACACGTTGATGAAACGTAAGCGCTCCATGAACCCCACATTCAAAGCGCTTAGCTGATCCCGGATGCTGTGCTCCCGATTCTTTCTGGAGCTCGTTCGCCATGATGCGACCCGATGCAAAAGTCGAAAAAGTGTATCTGTATCCCAAACCCGTCGACTTCCGAAAGTCCATCGACGGCCTGGCTGCGCTGGTCGAGTTGGACATTAAGGTCGCGGTTTTTGACCCCGTGCTTTTCGTCTTCCTCAACAAGCCCCGCAACCGAGTGAAGATTTTATATTGGGAGCGCAATGGCTTCTGCCTATGGCTCAAGCGCCTCGAATCCGAGCGCTTTAAAACATCGCCCGATGCCAGCGACGAGGCGATAGTCCTGACCGTCCAGGAACTCAACTGGATGCTCGACGGTTTTGACCTCTGGCGTAACCGTCCCCATCAGGTTTTGACGCCACGATTCGTGGCCTGATTCGGTATAATCCAGGGCATGATTTCGATGCCCAAAGACCTTCCTGACGACCCCGCGCTACTCAAGCAATTGCTAGAGCAGATGCTCATTGAGCGCGAGTCTAACAAGGGCCGCATCGTCCATCTTGAAGAAGAAAACGCGCTGCTGCGCCAGCGCCTGTTCGGACGTAAGTCCGAGCAGACAGCCGATCTGGCAACGCCTCAGCTAGCCCTTTTCAACGAGGCGGAAAGCATCGCCGAGCCTGTCGACGAAGACGTCGAAGAAGAGGTTGTCGCTCCGGCCAAGCGTCGCGGCAAACGCAAGTCGCTGCCTGCCGACCTGCCACGTATCGAGGTTATCCACGAACTTCCCGAGCATGAACTGACGTGTGCCTGCGGCTGCCGCAAACACGCGATTGGCGAGGAAGTCAGCGAGCAGCTTGTAATCGTACCGATGCAGATCAGAGTGATCAAACACGTTCGTAAAGTTTACGGTTGCCGCGACTGCGAGACGGCCCCGGTCACTGCGGACAAGCCGGCTCAACTGATTGAAAAAAGCATGGCCAGCCCAAGTGTTCTGGCGATGCTGCTGACCACCAAATACGTGGACGGTTTGCCGCTCCACCGCTTTGAAAAAGTACTGGGCCGCCATGGCATCGATATTCCACGTCAGACCCTGGCTCGCTGGGTTATCCAATGCGGTGAGCATTTTCAGCCGTTGCTGAATTTAATGCGCGACAGCCTCTTGGCCAGTCGGGTCATCCACTGCGATGAAACGCGCGTGCAGGTGTTGAAAGAGCCTGACCGGGAGCCAAGCAGTCAGTCCTGGATGTGGGTGCAAACCGGCGGCCCGCCAGACAAACCAGTGATCCTTTTTGACTACTCCACCAGCCGCTCGCAGGAGGTTCCAACGCGCCTGCTCGATGGCTACTGCGGCTATCTCATGACCGATGATTACGCCGGTTACAACGCGCTTGGCACGCAGGACGGAGTCGAGCGTTTAGGGTGCTGGGCTCATGCACGCCGTAAGTTTGTCGAAGCGCAAAAAGTGCAACCCAAAGGCAAGACAGGCCGGGCGGATATAGCGCTGAAGCTGATCAGCAAGCTATACGGCATCGAGATCGCCTTCAAAGAGAGCAGCGATGAGGGGCGGAAAAATGGACGTCAGGATTTAAGTCTCAAGGTGATGAGTGAGCTAAAGGCCTGGATGGAAAAAACGCTCCCATACATGACCACGCAGAATGCACTGGGCAAGGCTGTGACCTATCTGGCAAACAACTGGAGCAAACTGGAACGGTACGTCGAGCAAGGCTACCTGCCCATCGACAACAATACCGCCGAGCGCGCGATCCGGCCTTTCGTCATCGGAAGGAAGAACTGGTTGTTCAGCGATACGCCCAAAGGCGCGACGGCCAGTGCTCAACTTTACAGCCTGGTCGAGACCGCCAAAGCCAACGGCCAAGAGCCTTATGCGTGGCTGCGCCACGCACTGGAGCGCCTACCACAGGCATCCTCGGTCGAAGATTACGAAGCTCTGTTGCCGTGGAACTGCAAGCCCGGATCCCACAGCTAAACGCACCGCCCACTTTTGACTAGGTGGGGTTTATGGAGCGCTTACGA
>NZ_JBHFJB010000139.1:0-12187 GCF_057334555.1 Pseudomonas sp. AGC41 | reverse complement strand
CCGCTACGCAGCCCAGCGGGAGCAAGCTCCCTCGCCACAAGGGCATCCCTGCGCCACAATGCCGATCAGAACAAACCCATCTGCCCACCGATCAACGTTGAAAAATCATCATCCACAAACGGCAGGATCGCATCCGCCACCGGCTGCAGCTGTTTGCTCACGTAGTGGTCATAGTCGATCGGCGCGCTACGGGTTTCCAACGGCTCGGGGCCGGCGACGGTGATGACGTAGCTGATCCAGCCGCCATTCTGGTATTGCCGTGGCCGGCCCTGGCGCTCGTTGAACTCGTCGGCCAGCCGCGCGGCCCGCACATGTGGCGGCACGTTGCGCTCGTAGTCGTCCAGCGGACGACGCAGGCGCTTGCGGTAGACCAGGCGTTCGTCGAACGCGCCGGCCAGGGTCTGCTGCACATAATCGCGGACGTAATCCTGATAAGGCTGGCGATGGAAGATCCGTCCGTACAGCTCCTGCTGGAACTGCCGGGCCAGCGGCGACCAGTCGGTGCGCACGGTCTCCAGGCCCTTGTAGATGATCTCGTCGCTGCCGTCGGCACGGGTCACCAAACCGGCGTAGCGCTTCTTGCTGCCCTCCTCCGCGCCGCGGATGGTCGGCATCAGGAAACGCGTGAAGTGGGTTTCGAATTGCAGCTCCAGCGCGCTTTCCAGTTCGAACTCTTCTCGTACGTGATCACGCCACCATTGGTTGACGTGAGCGACCAGCTCCCGGCCGATCGTCGCGGCTTCTTCCTGGCCGTGGGGGCGGCGTAACCAGACGAAGGTCGAATCGGTATCGCCATAGATCACCACATGGCCCCGCGCTTCGATCAGTTGCCGGGTGCGCTGCATGATCTGGTGGCCGCGCAAGGTGATGGACGACGCCAGGCGCGAGTCGAAAAAACGACAGCCACTGGAGCCCAGCACGCCGTAGAACGCGTTCATGATGATTTTCAGCGCCTGGGACAGCGGCGCGTTGTGTTCGCGCTTGGCGGTTTCCCGGCCGTTGGCAACCCGCGCCACGATGGCCGGCAGGCAGTGCCGGGTGCGCGAGAACCGCGCCCCGCGAAAACCTGGCACCGACTCGGTGTCGTCCGGGTGGCGCAGCCCTTCGATCAAGCCCACCGGGTCGATGAGAAAGGTGCGGATGATCGACGGATACAGGCTTTTGTAGTCCAGCACCAATACCGATTCGTAGAGCCCCGGCTGGGAATCCATGACAAACCCGCCAGGGCTGGCCTCCGGTGGACGCTGGCCGAGGTTCGGCGCGACGAAACCCTGGCGATGCATCAGCGGCATGTACAAATGCGTGAACGCCGCCACCGAGCCGCCGCTGCGATCCGCCGGCAGGCCGGTGACGCTGGCCCGTTCCAGCAAGAACTTGAGCAGCTCGGTCTTGGCGAAGATGCGCGTGACCAACTCGCAATCCTTGAGGTTGTAGCGAGCCAGGGCCGGTTTATCCTCGGCGAACATGCGGTTGATTTCGTCCATGCGCTGGTACGGGTTGTCGATGGACTTGCCCTCGCCCAACAGGGTCTGGGCGACGTTTTCCAGGCTGAACGAAGGAAAACTCCAGGTCGCCGAGCGCAAGGACTCGATCCCATCGATGATCAACCGGCCAGCCGCCGAGGCAAAAAAATGGTTGTTGCGCGCGCCGTGCTCGCGCCACTGCATTTCTTCCCCGCCACGGCCAAGACGCAGCGGCACGGCCAGGCGGCGGGCGTGTTCATGCAACACGCGCAGATCGAACTGCACCAGGTTCCAGCCGATGATCGCGTCGGGATCGAAGCGGGCGAACCACTCGTTGAGTTTCTTCAACAGCGCCGCGCGGGACTCGCAGTATTCCAGCTGGAAATCCACCTCACGATCATCGCCATTGGGCGGGCCGAGCATATAGACCTGGCGCTCGCCGCAGCCCTCCAGGGCAATCGAATACAAATCGCCCTGGGCGGTGGTTTCGATGTCCAGGGACACCAGCCGCAGCGGTGGCCGGTAGTCGGGGGCGGGTTTCATCTGGGCATCCAGGAGCAAGCCATCGGTTGAAGGCGTGCCGCCGAACCAGACCGGTGCGGTGATGAAACGCTCCATCAGGTAGCGTTCCGGCGGCCGAACGTCGGCCTCGAATACATCCACGCCAGCCCGCCGCAACGTGGTGTCCAGGCGCATAAGTTGCGCATGTTGCCGGCAATACAGGCCGAGCACCGGGCGATGCTCGAAATCCAGCAGGTCCAGGGGCCGCAATTCGACGTCCTTCTCGCCCTGCAACAGCGCCTCGACCTGGCCACGCTGGATCTGCGGCACGAACGCCACCGACGTCTGCACCGGCAGGCGCAGGCGCCGGGGACCGGCATCCGTCGCCAGCCAGAACTCGACTTCGGTGCCCGCCGGGGTATCGCGCCAATGCCGGGTCAGGACGAAGCCCTGCTGTAGATCCACCGCTGAAACCTCGAATTTTGCGTGTTACGCATTCTACCTGTGACCAGAGGACTTCACCTGCCTGGATCTGCTTTCGTGGCGAGGGAGCTTGCTCCCGCTGGGTCGCGCAGCGGCCCCCTGTATCGTCCTGACACACCGGGTTGTCATGGTTTTTTCCGGGCCGCTACGCAGCCCAGCGGGAGCAAGCTCCCTCGCCACGACAGCGCGCCGCAATAAATCAGTGGATTTTCACCATCCATGACGGTTTTGGACGGCTGACTGCCGCTTTACCGCTTGCTCTGCGCCGTTGGGTCTACGATTCTTGCACCACCCGCAAAAACAACACCCGAGGCTTCCCCATGAAAACCGTCGCGCAGTTGCTCCGGATAAAAGACGAGAAAAACCAGCAAGTGCACACCATTTCCCCGGACGACATGGTCTTGCAGGCCCTGATGCGCATGGCCGAGAAAAACGTCGGCGCCTTGCTGGTGGTCAAGAACGATGAAGTGCTGGGCATCATCAGCGAGCGCGACTATGCGCGCAAAATGGTCCTGCACGGGCGCTCTTCGGTGGGCACGAAAGTCAGCGACATCATGGTTTCGCCGGTGATCACGATCGATCCACACCAGAACGTCGAGACCTGCCTGAGCATCATGACCGAGAAACACCTGCGGCATTTGCCCGTGGTGGAAAACGGCAAGCTGGTCGGCCTGTTGTCCATCGGTGACCTGGTCAAGGAAGCCATTGCCGAGCAGGCGGACCTGATCAGACAACTGGAGCAATACATTCGCGGCGAATGATTGGCTCGGGCGGGTTGCTCATTCTCGACTCACTTCTATATTGAAGGAGTTGCCCCCGCCGAGCATCCTCATGGCCGTTACCGACCGACTGATCATTTGTGAACATTGCGATGCAGTGTACGAGCCGGTTGCGCTCGCCCCGCATCAAAAAGCCTCGTGCGTGCAATGCCATGCAGTGATCCAGCGCTACAACGGCCTGACCATCGAACAGCGCCTGGCCCTGACCATCACGGCAGCGGTGCTGTGGGCCTTCGCCAATGTCTATCCGGTGATGAGCATCCGCCTCCAGGGCCTGAGCAACAGTGCGACCCTGTGGGATTCGGTCGTGGCCCTGAGCCAGGGGCCCATCACCTTCATCGCCCTGGTCGCCGCCGTCGCGATCATCATCGCTCCGGCGTTCCAGTTGGCGCTGCTACTCTGGGTGCTGGGCTACGCCCATTCCAACCGGCGCGCCCCGGCCTTCAACCTGTGCATGCGCAGCCTGGAAACCCTGCGACCGTGGAGCATGCTGGAGGTGTGCTTGCTCGGAGCCCTGGTGGCTGTCATCAAGCTTGCCGGGTTGCTGGATGTGCTTCCCGGTATCGGTCTGTTCGCCCTGGCGGCCTTGAGTCTGTTGATGATCCGCATTGCCGGTCGCGATGTGCGCGACCTGTGGAACACCCTGTGAACGCCGCACCGCCGGGCAATCCGCCCCAGGCCAGCGATCTGAACCTGTGCCTGTGCCACAGCTGCGGCCTGGCTTGCGACATGACCGACGAACCCGAGACCTGCCCACGCTGCGATGCCGCCCTGCACCGGCGCAAACCCGATACCCTGACCCGCACCTGGGCCTACATGCTGGCGGCACTGGTGTTCTACATCCCGGCCAACCTGCTCCCGGTCATGAATACCCAGATGCTCGGTGACGGCGCGGACAGCACCATCATCAGCGGCGTCCTCGAGTTCTGGCAGAGTGGTGCCTGGGACATCGCACTGATCATCTTCATCGCCAGCATCGCGGTGCCGGGCATCAAGTTCGTCGTGCTGACGTTGCTGCTGGTAACCGTACAACGGCGCAGTACCTGGGCCCAGGTGCAGCGCGCCAAGCTGTATCGGCTGGTCGAAGTCATCGGCTACTGGTCGATGCTTGACGTGCTGGTCGTAGCCCTGGTGGCGGCACTGGTCAAATTCCAGGCCCTGAGCGACATCGAACCGCGACCGGGGATCCTGTTCTTCGGCCTCGTGGTGCTGTTCACCATGCTGTCGGCCATGAGTTTCGACCCGCGGCTGATCTGGGACACCCAACCATCCGAGGAGGTCATGGATGAAGTCACAAGCCACTGACGGACAACCCGCACCGGGCCGTGCCCATGTCTCCACCCGCCGCTGGACCGTGTCGCTGGTGTGGATCGTGCCGATCATCGCGGTGCTGGTGGGCGTGTCCCTGGTGGTCAACAACTGGCTGCAGGAAGGCCCGACCATCACCATCACCTTCAAGACGGGCGAAGGTCTGACCGCCAACAAGACCCCGGTCAAATACCGCAATGTGGTGATTGGCCAGGTCACCGACGTGCAACTGAGCGACGATCAGAAAAACGTCACCGCCACGGTCAAGCTCGCCAAGACCGCCGACACCTTCACCCATGAAGACTCGGTGTTCTGGGTGGTCCGGCCGCGGATTGGCGCGGGCGGGATCTCCGGGATCGACACCTTGCTGTCGGGAGACTTCATCGGCGCCGACGCCGGTCATTCGAAAGTGCGCGCCAAGTCGTTCACTGGCCTGGAGGCTCCGCCACCAATCACCTACGGCGAACCGGGCAAGCGCTTCACCCTGCATTCCCAGGACCTCGGTTCGCTGGACATCGGCTCGCCGGTGTATTTGCGCAAGATTCCGGTGGGCCAGGTGGTGTCCTACGGATTGGACGCCGATGGCAAAGGCGTCAATATCGAGGTGTTCATCAACGCGCCAAATGACGCCTACGTCACCGAGAACACCCGGTTCTGGAACGTCAGTGGCGTCGACGTGAACGTCGGCGCCAACGGTTTTGCGGTCAAGACCGAGTCGCTGTCCGCCCTGCTCGTCGGCGGCATTGCATTCCGGGCCCCGGAATACAGCCCCAACGACACGCCCGCTGCCGAGGACAAGGATTTCGAACTGTTCGCCGACCAGCAAAGCGCCCTGGCCCCGCCCAGCGGCAAGGCGCAGTACCTGGCCTTGCGCTTCGACCAGGCCTTGCGCGGATTGCGCGTCGGCGCCCCGGTGGAATTCCTCGGGATCGAGATCGGCCGGGTGGTGTCCATGAACCTGGACTTCGACGAAAAGCAGCGCACGTTCCCGGTCAACGTGGGAATCGTGATCTACCCGCAATTGCTCGGCAAGGCCCACGAGAAACTGCTCAAGTCATTGAACTACGACCCGGAAGACGAAGCCGCCGCCGCGCGCCTGGTCGGCAGTTTTGTCGAGCGCGGCCTGCGCGCCCAGGCCCGCAGTGGCAACCTGCTGACCGGGCAGTTGTACATTTCCCTGGATTTCTACCCCAAGGCCGAAAAAGTCGCGTTCGACCTCGCCGCGCGCCCCCTGCGGATCCCGACTATCCCGGGCAGCCTCCAGCAATTGCAGGAACAACTGCAGACGGTGGTCGAGCGAGTCAACAAGCTGCCGCTGGAAAGCATCGCCAGCAACCTGGACGGTAACCTCGTGGAGCTGCGCAAGGGCCTGTCGCAATTCAACAGCAAGACCCTCCCGGGCGTGCAAAGCACCTTGCAGGACGTGAGCAAGACCTTGCAGTCGGCGAACTCGACCCTGGCGGAAGATTCGCCGCAGCGCGAACAATTGACCCAGACCCTGGATGACCTGGGTCGCATGTCGCGTTCGCTGCGCGAGCTCTCCGATTACCTGAGCCGACACCCTGAGTCGCTGCTTCGTGGCCGTCCGAAAGATGCTCCGGCGCAGAACCTTACCTTTCCGGTGAAAGAATGATCACAGGAGCACGCCCGATGCCGCTGATGCTGAAATGCTCGTTGATCGCCCTGGCGCTGCTGCTCGGTGCCTGCCGCAGCGATCCCATTCACTACCACAC
Organism: Pseudomonas sp. AGC41; assembly: GCF_057334555.1. NCBI lineage: Bacteria > Pseudomonadati > Pseudomonadota > Gammaproteobacteria > Pseudomonadales > Pseudomonadaceae > Pseudomonas > Pseudomonas sp. AGC41. Next base: position 5,920 of record NZ_JBHFJB010000139.1, on the reverse strand, counting down.
CCTGAGCCCGGTCGAGCCGGCTGGTCAGGCGCGTGCAGGGGTGGATATCCAGACCGAACAACTCAGCGTACCGCCGCAAGTGGATCGCACCCAGATGGTGATTCGTCAGGGCGAGAGCGGTCTGGCGATCCTCGAAACCGAATGGTGGGGCTCAAGCCTGGCGGATGAACTACGCAGTAGCCTGGACGAGCAATTGAGCAACCCCGGGGCCCCCAGGCGGCTGTTGCGGGTGGAGGTGCAACGCTTCGACTCAATCCCCGGCCGCTATGCGCGCATGGACGTGCAATGGCGCTTGCGTAGCCATGGCAACGAAGCTCAGGCCCTTACCTGCCGCAGCAGCCTGCAGACGCCGGCCGGCGGCAGTATTGACGACCTGGTGAAAGGCCATCAGCAGAATGTTCGACAGCTTGCAGAACTCGTCCGCCAGGCCGCCTCGCGCAACGCTTGCCCCTGATTCATTCGGGCCAATGCAGTGAAAGCACCGGCGCGACTCGCGGATGGCGGTCGATGCGCTCCAGCAGGGCGTAGAATTCGGGACGGGCACTGAGCATCGCTTCCCGGGTTTCGACCCATTTGGTAATCACCGCCGCCAGGATATCCAATGCACCGGGCTCGGCACCGCCGAGGAAGGGGGCCGCAGGAAACTGGTCGGCAAACAATGCCCAGTTGCGATACAGACGTTGCTTGGTGCCCGCCACCAATCGCTCCCGGGCAGCGTCGTCGGCGTCAGGCAGCCAGCGCTGCGGAAAATCGATGATGCCGATCGGCGTGTAGCAATTGGCGGCGATATACACCAGGCCGCGTATGACCTGTGCACGCTGGGCCGGATCATCCGGCAGCAGTTTCGATTCCGGAAAAGACAGCCCCAGGTGAATCAGGATCGCCGCCGCCTCGGTGAGCACCGAGCCGTCCGGCAATTGCAGGGTCGGGACCTGCTTCTGCGGATTCAGGGCCTCAAGTTCCTTCGCTGCGTCATTGTCCTCGGTCGAATAGGTGTCTACCCGGCGGTAAGGCACGCCGCAAAGATCCAAGGCGACCTCCACGGCAGAGGAACCGGATTGGCTGTGGCCGAATAACTGATACATGGACTGGTCTCCTTCAAAAAGGGATTCAGCTCGGTAGAGCGCACCGGTGCCCCAGTGTTCCATCAACCTGGCTGACACCAACCCCGGCGAGCTATCACCGCCATCGATGTTCACCATCACGTCAATGAAGTTCTCACGATCGGTGCCCGGCGCAACAATGGCCCCACACAAACCAACGCACCCCCGGAGCACACCATCATGAAACGCCAAATCGTCCTCAGCCTCGCTTTCTCCGTTCTGGCAGCCAACGTATTCGCCGCCACTTCCCAGCCGGTCGTTGCCGAAGGCGGCTCTGACCGACTGATCGAAAACCGTGTTGCCGAAGGCGGTGCCGATCGCCTGCTGGAACGCCGTGTCGCTGAAGGTGGCTCCGACAAGCTGATCGAAAACCGTGTTGCCGAAGGCGGTGCCGACCGTCTGCTGGAACGCCGCGTTGCCGAAGGTGGCTCCGATAATTTGGCCAAGAACCGCGCATGAATTGTTACCACCGTGCTGCAAGATCCTTCAAGCCATCGCAGTAGAAGCCCGGCCTCATCCGCCGGGCTTTTTCATGGTCGAAGATTCAGCGCCCCGAAGCCCGCGTCATGCACCGCTGATACCGCTCATCCACGCGCTTGGCAAACCATGCGGTGGTCAGCTTGCGAGTGATTTTCGGACTCTTGAGCACGATGCCCGGCAACACCGCCCGAGGCAGCGGCTTGCCCTCGGCCTTCTCGGCCAATTCGAACACCCGCTGGTAGAGCTTGCTGTCCTCGAACGCCAGGCTGTCGCCCAGTTCCAACTGATCGCGGATGGTCGGGTTGCGCATGCCCAATGACTTGCCCAACGTGCGCACCGCCAGTTCCGTGCTGCCGGGCATGATCGAATCTGGCAGGATCAGATCACCGTCCAGGGCCAGCGTAATGCCCGAAGCGCGACTCACCGCATGCTGGAAGGCCGCGTTGCGACTGGCATACCAGCCAGCATTAAAATCGGCGAAACGGTACAGCGGCTCGGTGTAACTGACGGGATACCCCAACAAATGCGCGATGCCGAAATACATCCCTCCGCGACGACTGAACACTTCCCGACGAATCGAGCCATCCACCGTGTAGGGATAATCGCGCGAATTGGCCTGGGCGAAGGCAATGCTGACCTGCATCGGCCCGCCCGTATGCACCGGGTTGAAGCCATCGAACAGGGTCTTGCCGAGCGGCACCATGCCGATGAAATCATCAAAAATCGCGCTGAGCTCCTTCTCGCTGCGCGCCGCGTTGAGGCGGCCGCTGTAGCTTTTGCCATTGGAGGAGCGCACCTGGAGCGCGCCGCTGACCAGAAATCCCGGGATGCGTAGCTTCGCCGCCCGGCGATCGATTTCCTGGCGGGCGATCTTGCCCAGCCCCGGCACGGCGGGATCGGCCTGGAAGGTCGACTCCTGCTCAGTCACCGCCAGCACTGAACAGATGTTCTGGGTCGTTGGCGGGATCTGCTGCGCCGCAAAGGCCACGTAGATGTCCGTGGCCCAACCTTCCCGATCGGCGGTCTTGGCCGGCAGCAGCCGCACGATCTGCGCCTTGACCTCGGCAGGCTGGCGCTCAGGCTCCTGGGCCTGACGGCTGCCGCAGCCGGCCACGGCCAGCAATGCGGCAAGAGTGATCATCAATCGAGTGAAATGCATGGTGCTCCATCAGTTCCTTTGTTCGGGAGCAACCATACGATCAAAAGCCTGTGGAGGCTACTGATGCACTGATGCAAAGCCAGCACAAACCTGGTGGGCGCGCTGGGTCAGATCCCGCTCAGCGCCAAATCCATTGCGAAGTAAGTGAAGATCAGGTCCGCCCCTGCCCGCTTGATCGCGCCCAGGCTTTCTCGCACGACTCGAGCTTCGTCGATGGCCCCGGCCTGTGCGGCGAACTTGATCATCGCGTACTCGCCGCTGACCTGGTAGGCCGACAATGGCAGGTTCGAGGCCTCGCGGATGTCGCGAATGATGTCGAGATACGCCCCGGCCGGCTTGACCATCAGTGCATCGGCGCCCTCCTGTTCGTCGAGCAGCGACTCGCGCAGGGCTTCGCGGCGATTCATCGGGTTCATCTGGTAGCTTTTGCGGTCGCCTTTCAAGGCGCTGCCGCCGGCCTCGCGGAACGGCCCGTAGAGCGCGGAGGCGAACTTGGTGGAATAGGCCATGATGGCCGTCTGGCTGAAGCCCGCGTCATCGAGTGCCTTGCGAATAGCCTGGACTTGCCCGTCCATGGCCGCCGACGGCGCGATGACATCGGCACCGGCGCGTGCCGCCGCTACCGCTTGCTTGCCCAGGTTGACCAGGGTTCGGTCGTTATCGACTTCGTGACCGTGCAGCACGCCGCAGTGGCCGTGATCGGTGTACTCACAAAAACAGGTATCGGACATCACGATCATTTCCGGCACGGCGTCCTTGCAGATTCCGGCCATGCGCGAAACCAGGCCACGCTCGCTCCACGTGTCGCTGCCGTCGCTGTCCAAATGATGGGACACACCAAAGGTCATCACCGCCTTGATACCGGCACGAGCATACCGCTCGATCTCCCCGGCCAGCTTCGATTCCGGGATACGCACCACGCCGGGCATGCTCTTGATCGGCACGAAATCGTCGATTTCCTCTTCGACGAAAATCGGCAGTACCAGATCATTCAAGGTCAATTCGGTTTCTTGGAACAGGTTGCGCAGGCTTGCACTGCGACGCAAACGGCGTGGACGGGCTGCGGGGAACTGGCTGGACATGGGACTCCGGGGGCGAAATGGAACATGAGACAAAGCTTATGCCCTGACCAGGCAGGGCACAAACGCCGACACAGGAACAGAGCGTTACCGGCCAGGCAATAATCCGCTTACTACGTCAGCGAGCCGCCGGTGCAAGTCATCCAATCGAATCGACCGGTCATTCCGGAATCTTCAAGCCACGAACCACCGCCGGCCGCGCCAGGAAACGTTCCAGCACCCGCGTCACGTTCGGGAAGTTCTCGATACCCACCAGATCACCGGCCTCATAAAAACCAAGCAGGTTGCGCACCCATGGGAACGTGGCGATATCGGCGATGGTGTAGCGCTCGCCCATGATCCAGTCGCGTCCTTCCAGGCGTCCGTCGAGCACCTTGAGCAGGCGCTTGCTTTCCTCGACGTATCGGTCGCGCGGCCGCTTGTCCTCGTAATCCTTGCCGGCGAATTTGTTGAAGAACCCCAGCTGACCGAACATCGGCCCGATGCCCCCCATCTGGAACATCAGCCACTGGATCGTCTCGTAGCGCGCCGCCGACTCCTGGGCCAGCAGTTGGCCGCTCTTGTCGGCCAGATAAATCAGGATCGCTCCCGATTCGAACAAAGCCAACGGCCGGTCTCCCGGTCCGTGGGGGTCAAGGATCGCCGGGATCTTGTTGTTGGGATTGAGCGAGAGGAACTCGGCGGACAGTTGGTCATTGTTGCCAAAGTCCACCTTGTGCGACTCGTAGGGCAGACCGATCTCCTCCAGCATGATCGACACCTTCACGCCGTTGGGGGTCGGCAGGGAATAGAGCTGCAGCCATTCAGGGAACTGGGCGGGCCATTTCTGGGTGATGGCAAAAGGGGTCAGGTCGGGCATGGCGTGGGTTCCATGGTTCAATCGGAAAGCCCAAGCATAAATCAGCTGAGCAGGCTTTGGGTCTTTGAACATAAGCCTTGTTCTTGAGGGGCAGCGCCACCTTCTTAATTCCGCAACATCCTGTCGCTAACATTCGCTGCGTCCCTTGGCGGGACGCCGCTCCAATGCCGGCATCAGCCAGGATCGACCCCCCAGGATCGAACCAAAGCAGCGGCGGGGACTCTGAAAGACGCCCCGAGCAATCGAAGCGGCAGTAACGACAGGGAAAACACCCGGAGCCCAGAGGCTTTGCGGTGCCGGGGTTTGTCAGCCTGAATCGAGCAGACAAAGACGTATATCGATGATCAACCCACTGAAGTTCGCCCCGTTGAAACGCCGTCCGTGGCTGCTGCTACCGACGCTGCTCGTGATCTGTGGGCTGGCGCTGTCGCTGGAATCCAGCGTCAGCAGTGCCCAGCCCGTCGACGGCGTGCAGACGCTGGTGTTCCTGCGCCACGCGGAAAAACCGGCCGGCGGCCTCGGTCAGCTCAATTGCCAGGGGCTGAACCGCGCCATCGACCTGGCCACCCTGCTGCCGGAAAGATTCGGCGAAGCCGACTACGTGTTCGCGGCCAATCCGACCCGTAACGTCGAAGAGGGTGAGCTGGACAATTCCTACAGCTACATCCGTCCATTGATGACGATCAGCCCCAGCGCCATCAAGCTCGGCCTGCCGGTGAACATCGAGTATTCAGCCAACGACACCAGCGACCTGGCTGATGAATTGATGGACGACAAATACCACAACTCCACGATCTACACGGCCTGGTCCCACGGCTACCTGCCGGAACTGATCAACAAGGTCGCGGGTGAAGCGGTGGGCAAGCGGCAGACCATCACCGACGACTGGGCATCGAGCGATTTTGACTCCCTGTATGTGCTGACCCTGACCTGGCACAACGGCAAGGCCAGCCTCACCAGCCAAAGCTACAAGCAAGGCCTGGATAACGGGCAGAAGACCTGCCCGACGTAATCTGCCAAGGATTAACTGTGAGAGCGAGCTTGCTCGCGATGGCGACAGCACATCCAACATTCCCACCAGCTGACCCAGCGCTTTCGCGAGCAGGCTCGCTCCCACAGAAAATCGGTGGTGGACGCAGAATTTGTGAGCAGCCGCAGATCCATGTGAGAGCGAGCTTGCTCGCGATGGCGGCAGCACATCCAACATTCCCACCAGCTGACCCAGCGCTTTCGCGAGCAG
>NZ_JBHFJB010000138.1:32773-47983 GCF_057334555.1 Pseudomonas sp. AGC41 | reverse complement strand
CTTCAGTTCATCGAAGCGCGGAAGGAGTGGGCAGGCCGGTTTGATGGGGCTGTCGACGGTTCGATCCTCTCGGTCGAAAGCGGTAAAAAAGAGGTGTTGACAGCAGCGACTAACGCTGTAGAATTCGCCTCCCGCTAACGAGAGATCGGAAGCGCAAGTGGTTGAAGTTGTTAAGGATTTCCAAGCGAAACTTTGAAAACTTCTTAAAATAACCGCTTGACAGATACACGGGGCGCTGTAGAATGCGCGCCTCGGTTGAGACGAAAGGCTCAACCCACCGCTCTTTAACAACTGAATCAAGCAATTCGTGTGGGTGCTTGTGGAGTCAGACTGCTAGTCAACAGATTATCAGCATCACAAGTTACTCCGCGAGAAATCAAAGATGTAACCAACGATTGCTGAGCCAAGTTTAGGGTTTTCTCAAAACCCAAAGATGTTTGAACTGAAGAGTTTGATCATGGCTCAGATTGAACGCTGGCGGCAGGCCTAACACATGCAAGTCGAGCGGCAGCACGGGTACTTGTACCTGGTGGCGAGCGGCGGACGGGTGAGTAATGCCTAGGAATCTGCCTGGTAGTGGGGGATAACGCTCGGAAACGGACGCTAATACCGCATACGTCCTACGGGAGAAAGCAGGGGACCTTCGGGCCTTGCGCTATCAGATGAGCCTAGGTCGGATTAGCTAGTTGGTGAGGTAATGGCTCACCAAGGCGACGATCCGTAACTGGTCTGAGAGGATGATCAGTCACACTGGAACTGAGACACGGTCCAGACTCCTACGGGAGGCAGCAGTGGGGAATATTGGACAATGGGCGAAAGCCTGATCCAGCCATGCCGCGTGTGTGAAGAAGGTCTTCGGATTGTAAAGCACTTTAAGTTGGGAGGAAGGGCAGTTACCTAATACGTAATTGTTTTGACGTTACCGACAGAATAAGCACCGGCTAACTCTGTGCCAGCAGCCGCGGTAATACAGAGGGTGCAAGCGTTAATCGGAATTACTGGGCGTAAAGCGCGCGTAGGTGGTTCGTTAAGTTGGATGTGAAATCCCCGGGCTCAACCTGGGAACTGCATTCAAAACTGTCGAGCTAGAGTATGGTAGAGGGTGGTGGAATTTCCTGTGTAGCGGTGAAATGCGTAGATATAGGAAGGAACACCAGTGGCGAAGGCGACCACCTGGACTGATACTGACACTGAGGTGCGAAAGCGTGGGGAGCAAACAGGATTAGATACCCTGGTAGTCCACGCCGTAAACGATGTCAACTAGCCGTTGGGAGCCTTGAGCTCTTAGTGGCGCAGCTAACGCATTAAGTTGACCGCCTGGGGAGTACGGCCGCAAGGTTAAAACTCAAATGAATTGACGGGGGCCCGCACAAGCGGTGGAGCATGTGGTTTAATTCGAAGCAACGCGAAGAACCTTACCAGGCCTTGACATCCAATGAACTTTCCAGAGATGGATTGGTGCCTTCGGGAACATTGAGACAGGTGCTGCATGGCTGTCGTCAGCTCGTGTCGTGAGATGTTGGGTTAAGTCCCGTAACGAGCGCAACCCTTGTCCTTAGTTACCAGCACGTTATGGTGGGCACTCTAAGGAGACTGCCGGTGACAAACCGGAGGAAGGTGGGGATGACGTCAAGTCATCATGGCCCTTACGGCCTGGGCTACACACGTGCTACAATGGTCGGTACAGAGGGTTGCCAAGCCGCGAGGTGGAGCTAATCCCACAAAACCGATCGTAGTCCGGATCGCAGTCTGCAACTCGACTGCGTGAAGTCGGAATCGCTAGTAATCGCGAATCAGAATGTCGCGGTGAATACGTTCCCGGGCCTTGTACACACCGCCCGTCACACCATGGGAGTGGGTTGCACCAGAAGTAGCTAGTCTAACCTTCGGGAGGACGGTTACCACGGTGTGATTCATGACTGGGGTGAAGTCGTAACAAGGTAGCCGTAGGGGAACCTGCGGCTGGATCACCTCCTTAATCGACGACCGCAGCGGCTCCATGAGCTCCCACACGAATTGCTTGATTCATTGAAGAAGACGATTGGGTCTGTAGCTCAGTTGGTTAGAGCGCACCCCTGATAAGGGTGAGGTCGGCAGTTCGAATCTGCCCAGACCCACCAATTTCATGGTGTCCCCTGTAGCGATACGGGGCCATAGCTCAGCTGGGAGAGCGCCTGCCTTGCACGCAGGAGGTCAGCGGTTCGATCCCGCTTGGCTCCACCATTACAGATTGGTACCAACGTTTAAAGCTTAGAAATGAGCATTCCACCGTACAGTGCCTGAATGTTGATTTCTAGTCTTTTGATTAGATCGTTCTTTAAAAATTTGGGTATGTGATAGAAAGATAGACTGGACGTTACTTTCACTGGTAACGGCTCAGGCTAAGGTAAAATTTGTGAGTTCTCTTAGTTGAGAAATTCGAATTTTCGGCGAATGTCGTCTTCACAGTATAACCAGATTGCTTGGGGTTATATGGTCAAGTGAAGAAGCGCATACGGTGGATGCCTTGGCAGTCAGAGGCGATGAAAGACGTGGTAGCCTGCGAAAAGCTTCGGGGAGTCGGCAAACAGACTGTGATCCGGAGATGTCTGAATGGGGGAACCCAGCCATCATAAGATGGTTATCTTGTACTGAATACATAGGTGCAAGAGGCGAACCAGGGGAACTGAAACATCTAAGTACCCTGAGGAAAAGAAATCAACCGAGATTCCCTTAGTAGTGGCGAGCGAACGGGGACTAGCCCTTAAGCTTCTTTGATTTTAGCGGAACGCTCTGGAAAGTGCGGCCATAGTGGGTGATAGCCCTGTACGCGAAAGGATCTTAGAAGTGAAATCGAGTAGGACGGAGCACGAGAAACTTTGTCTGAATATGGGGGGACCATCCTCCAAGGCTAAATACTACTGACTGACCGATAGTGAACTAGTACCGTGAGGGAAAGGCGAAAAGAACCCCGGAGAGGGGAGTGAAATAGATCCTGAAACCGTATGCGTACAAGCAGTGGGAGCCCACTTTGTTGGGTGACTGCGTACCTTTTGTATAATGGGTCAGCGACTTATTTTCAGTGGCGAGCTTAACCGAATAGGGGAGGCGTAGCGAAAGCGAGTCTTAATAGGGCGTCTAGTCGCTGGGAATAGACCCGAAACCGGGCGATCTATCCATGGGCAGGTTGAAGGTTAGGTAACACTGACTGGAGGACCGAACCGACTACCGTTGAAAAGTTAGCGGATGACCTGTGGATCGGAGTGAAAGGCTAATCAAGCTCGGAGATAGCTGGTTCTCCTCGAAAGCTATTTAGGTAGCGCCTCATGTATCACTGTAGGGGGTAGAGCACTGTTTCGGCTAGGGGGTCATCCCGACTTACCAAACCGATGCAAACTCCGAATACCTACAAGTGCCGAGCATGGGAGACACACGGCGGGTGCTAACGTCCGTCGTGAAAAGGGAAACAACCCAGACCGTCAGCTAAGGTCCCAAAGTTATGGTTAAGTGGGAAACGATGTGGGAAGGCTTAGACAGCTAGGAGGTTGGCTTAGAAGCAGCCACCCTTTAAAGAAAGCGTAATAGCTCACTAGTCGAGTCGGCCTGCGCGGAAGATGTAACGGGGCTCAAACCATACACCGAAGCTACGGGTATCACGTAAGTGATGCGGTAGAGGAGCGTTCTGTAAGCCTGTGAAGGTGAGTTGAGAAGCTTGCTGGAGGTATCAGAAGTGCGAATGCTGACATGAGTAACGACAATGGGTGTGAAAAACACCCACGCCGAAAGACCAAGGTTTCCTGCGCAACGTTAATCGACGCAGGGTTAGTCGGTCCCTAAGGCGAGGCTGAAAAGCGTAGTCGATGGAAAACAGGTTAATATTCCTGTACTTCTGGTTATTGCGATGGAGGGACGGAGAAGGCTAGGCCAGCTTGGCGTTGGTTGTCCAAGTTTAAGGTGGTAGGCTGAGATCTTAGGTAAATCCGGGATCTTAAGGCCGAGAGCTGATGACGAGTTACCCTTTGGGTGACGAAGTGGTTGATGCCATGCTTCCAAGAAAAGCTTCTAAGCTTCAGGTAACCAGGAACCGTACCCCAAACCGACACAGGTGGTTGGGTAGAGAATACCAAGGCGCTTGAGAGAACTCGGGTGAAGGAACTAGGCAAAATGGCACCGTAACTTCGGGAGAAGGTGCGCCGGTGAGGGTGAAGCACTTGCTGCGTAAGCCCACGCCGGTCGAAGATACCAGGCCGCTGCGACTGTTTATTAAAAACACAGCACTCTGCAAACACGAAAGTGGACGTATAGGGTGTGACGCCTGCCCGGTGCCGGAAGGTTAATTGATGGGGTTAGCTAACGCGAAGCTCTTGATCGAAGCCCCGGTAAACGGCGGCCGTAACTATAACGGTCCTAAGGTAGCGAAATTCCTTGTCGGGTAAGTTCCGACCTGCACGAATGGCGTAACGATGGCGGCGCTGTCTCCACCCGAGACTCAGTGAAATTGAAATCGCTGTGAAGATGCAGTGTATCCGCGGCTAGACGGAAAGACCCCGTGAACCTTTACTATAGCTTTGCACTGGACTTTGAATTTGCTTGTGTAGGATAGGTGGGAGGCTTTGAAGCGTGGACGCCAGTCTGCGTGGAGCCATCCTTGAAATACCACCCTGGCAACTTTGAGGTTCTAACTCAGGTCCGTTATCCGGATCGAGGACAGTGTATGGTGGGTAGTTTGACTGGGGCGGTCTCCTCCTAAAGAGTAACGGAGGAGTACGAAGGTGCGCTCAGACCGGTCGGAAATCGGTCGTAGAGTATAAAGGCAAAAGCGCGCTTGACTGCGAGACAGACACGTCGAGCAGGTACGAAAGTAGGTCTTAGTGATCCGGTGGTTCTGTATGGAAGGGCCATCGCTCAACGGATAAAAGGTACTCCGGGGATAACAGGCTGATACCGCCCAAGAGTTCATATCGACGGCGGTGTTTGGCACCTCGATGTCGGCTCATCACATCCTGGGGCTGAAGCCGGTCCCAAGGGTATGGCTGTTCGCCATTTAAAGTGGTACGCGAGCTGGGTTTAGAACGTCGTGAGACAGTTCGGTCCCTATCTGCCGTGGACGTTTGAGATTTGAGAGGGGCTGCTCCTAGTACGAGAGGACCGGAGTGGACGAACCTCTGGTGTTCCGGTTGTCACGCCAGTGGCATTGCCGGGTAGCTATGTTCGGAAAAGATAACCGCTGAAAGCATCTAAGCGGGAAACTTGCCTCAAGATGAGATCTCACTGGGACCTTGAGTCCCCTGAAGGGCCGTCGAAGACTACGACGTTGATAGGCAGGGTGTGTAAGCGCTGTGAGGCGTTGAGCTAACCTGTACTAATTGCCCGTGAGGCTTGACCATATAACACCCAAGCAATCTGTAGACTCGAAAGAGGCCAGATTGCGGTGTGTGAAGACGAGATGAACCGAAAGTTCGAGTCAAAACCACAAACTATCGCATACCCATTCGCTGGAACGTGACCGCAAGGCACGCGCTGGCTACCGAATTTCTTGACGACCATAGAGCATTGGAACCACCTGATCCCATCCCGAACTCAGAAGTGAAACGATGCATCGCCGATGGTAGTGTGGGGTTTCCCCATGTGAGAGTAGGTCATCGTCAAGATTAAATTCCGAAACCCCTATCTGCTGACGCAGGTAGGGGTTTTGTTTTTAGTAGAAGTCTTCGATTTTCACCGACACGTTGTTCCTGAACGGGTTGGTTACCGAATTTCTTGACGACCATAGAGCATTGGAACCACCTGATCCCATCCCGAACTCAGAAGTGAAACGATGCATCGCCGATGGTAGTGTGGGGTTTCCCCATGTGAGAGTAGGTCATCGTCAAGATTAAATTCCGAAACCCCTATCTGCTGACGCAGGTAGGGGTTTTGTTTTTAGTAGAAGTCTTCGATTTTCACCGACACGTTGTTCCTGAACGGGTTGGTTACCGAATTTCTTGACGACCATAGAGCATTGGAACCACCTGATCCCATCCCGAACTCAGAAGTGAAACGATGCATCGCCGATGGTAGTGTGGGGTTTCCCCATGTGAGAGTAGGTCATCGTCAAGATTGAATTCCAAAACCCCTGTCGCAGACAGGGGTTTTTGTCGTTTTTGGAGCCGATAATCGGATCGCCGTCCTAATTGACGCCACCCCCCGGCAAACCCCCAGGCCGTTGCTATGCTTTGATTGTCGGGCGTTGGCAGCAACAGCCCGCGACGTGACTGGTCATGGGGATTCCAATAATGAAAAACCCTTATGCTCCCGGCTTCTGGTGCGCTGTCGCGGCCTTGGTGCTGCTTTCGGCCACCTACTTCTATGGTGTCATGCTGACTCACCATATCGACAAGGCACTGATTTTCCTGGATAGCGCGGCTGCGCTGATCGGTGTCATTTCTGTCGCAATTGTCGCCTGGGCGTCTCTTCAAGGCCAGCGCATCAAGAAGAAGCAACTTGTGCAAGGCAAGACACTGGTCTTGATCTGGGATACCAAGGTTGCGCTGCGCCGGGTTGAAACGGTATTCGACCGTTATTTCTGGGGCAGCTATTGGCAGCCTGGACGCACGTTTCAGGAAGTCATGGGTGAGCTCACCGGGACCCCGCTGGAGAAAAGCCTCGAGGCCCTGAAAGCTCAATGCGCCGCCCTGGACAAGCAAGTCGCGCAAGACGACTGGCATTGGCTTAACAATGCTCGCGAGCTGTGCGATGTGGCCAACGCGATGGCTCGGGAGCGCTATCAACTGGACTTCTACGATGGGCGTGACGATTCATCGGGTGCGCCGGTGATCAATCGGGATTTCGAAGTGTTGGTCTACACCTGGACAGCCCGCCTGAAGACCTTCGATCATCAACTTGACGAGATCGAAGTCGAATATTCGTAGACCATTTCTCAAGAACACTCTTTTTCCCCTTTAAACATTGGGCTTGCTGGCTTGCCTGATGCTAATCTCCCCACCACTTTTGTCGCGTCGTGCCACAGCCCCTTGCGGGTCAAGGAAGACGACTCTTTTCAACCATGGAACACGATCGGATCACTCATGAACAAATCAGCAAGCGTACTTCTGGGAATCGTTGTGGTTGTTGGTGCAATCAGTGCGGGTGGCGCCTGGTATACCGGCACCAAGCTCGAAGGCGTACTGCAAACTGCTATTGCCGACAGCAATAAGCAACTGCAAACGGCTTTGACGGGTTCCAATGGCACCGCTTCGATTGAACTGGTCTCTCTGGACCGTGGCACCTTCAGCAGTACCGCCCGTTATCGTCTCAAGGGTGAAGGCGAGATGTTCGGCGGCGAACCGGTCGAGCTGCTGTTCGTTGACAACATCGAACACGGTCCACTGCCATTCTCGCGACTGATGACGCTCAAATGGTTGCCGGTCATGGCCACCAGCCACACCGAACTGGAGCGGACTCCGCTGACCGAAAAGTGGTTCGTTGCCGCTAAGGATAAATCGCCTCTCAAAGGCGTCTTCAATCTCGGTTACGATCAATCCACCAACGGCACGTTCGAACTGCTGCCTCTGGATACCAAGCTGGATGAACAATCCCAGCTGATCTTCTCCGGCCTGAAAATCGATGTGGCCGCCAGCGCCCAGGCTGAGAAGATCAAGGCCGACGGCTATATGGATAGCTTCAAGTTGACCACCGTCGCCGAAGATCAGACGCCGGTTCAGGTAGAGTTCAGTGGCCTGACGTTGGCCAGCAACCTGACCAAAAGCACCTATGGTTACTACAAGGGCGACAATACCCTGTTGCTGAGCAACAGCAAGACCACCTTCGGCGAGCCTAAATCGGTACTGGGCCTGAAAAACTTCGAAATGAAGAACAACAGCTCTGAGAACGGTACCAGTGCTTCGGGACGCGCTGATTACAAGATCGGCGAGTTGTCGTTCAACGACAAGGTCATCGGTTCTGCACAGATGGCGGTCAGCCTGAAGAACCTGGACATCCCTGCCACCATGTCGCTGATGCAGGTTTACCAGGCCAAGCTGCAGCCCTACGAAAAGGCGGCTGCCGAGGCCGCTGAAGCGGGCGAGCCGGCTCCGGAACTGAACCTCACCGAGGCAGAAGAAGCGCAGGTCAAAGCCGACCTGGAAAAACTCCTGGCGGGCGCCCCGCAAGTGGCCCTGGAGAACCTCTCGTTCAATACCGCTAACGGCGAAAGTCGCGCGAGCCTGGTTGTTGATCTGGCCAAGCCGCAATCCATGGACCTGCCACCCGATGAGCTGGGCCGTCAATTGCTTGCTCTGCTGGACTTCAAGGTGAAGGTTTCCAAGCCAATGCTGGTGGATCTCCTGACCGTGCAAGCGCAGATGGAAGGCCAGACCGACGCCAAATTGATCGCCGACCAGGCGACTGCCACCAGCGATATGTTCAGCGCCATGGCGGTGGGCACCGAGCTGGCGAAGCTTGAAGGCAATGACGTGGTCACTAACCTGCACTACGCCAACAATCAGGTCGACTTCAACGGCCAGAAGATGACCGTCGAGCAGTTCACCGCGTTTGTAATGAGCAAGCTGGGCGGCGGCGTCGCCATTCAGTAACCCGTCCAGGCAACATCTGAAACCGGCCCGTGCCCTGTGCACGGGCCGGTTTTTTTTGTCCGTTGAAAATGCCGCGCTGAAATCTGCATGGATTCTGAAGAATTATGGCGATACGGAAGATGACCCACCCGAGAGTGCAAAAATAGGCCCGTTAGAGCTTGGCTGGGTTCCTTTGATCCGGCCTTCTGTTTGATGGGCAAGGGGGCACTGCGACCCGGCTGGCCATGTAAGGATGCTGACGAATGCCGCGTACTGTGGGTCCTCTTATTCAATTCGGTTTGCGCCCGTTGTTTCGCGTCGCGCTGTGCAGCCAATTGTGCTGGTCGGCAGCGGCGTTTGCCGATACCGCTTATGATCAGATGGTGCTCGACGCCCGCGCGGGGCACTACACGCCCGCGTTGTCCGTATTGCGCCAGGTGCCGGTCGGCCAGGCCAGCACCGCGCAGATCAGTGACCATCTGCAGATCGCCAGTTGGGCCGGTCTTGACGCCGAGGTGGTGAAAGTCTACGAAACCCAGGGCCGCTACCGCGACCTTCCGGTTCAGGCGCTGACCGCAGCTGCTCGCTCCTATCGCAACCTCAAGCGCTGGGATCCGGCGATCGAGTTGTATCGCCGGGCGTTGGAGATCGATCCGCAAAACCCCGATCTGCAACTGGGTCTGGCCTTGACCCAGGCCGATGCCGGCAAGCCAGATGAAGCCGTCAGTCGCGCGAGGGCCCTCGTTGCCGCCAAGCCAGAAGATCCGATGCGCCGGTTGGCCTTGGGCTATGCGTTGACGCGTGCGAACAACCCTCACGAAGCGCTTTTCGAATACGACCAGGCATTCACCCGTGCCGGCAGCAACAAGCGTGAGGTCGCCCGCGAGTATGTCTACGCCCTGCAACGCGCCCGTTTGCCTGAGCCGGCCCTGCGTCTGGCCCGGCTTCAGCCCGGGCTGATCGATCGCGGCGTGCAGCGCAGGCTCGAAGGTGATGTGGCGGCCGAGCGGGTGCGCCTGGCGGATATGGCCAGTCGCAGCGAAACAGAACGTTTTGTCATCGCCGATCGCGCGCTGGCGGACTACGACAAACTGCTCGCTACCTGGACTCCGGTGGCCGAGGCCCACGATGATGTCTTGCGCTGGCGGATCGACCGCATGGGCGCCCTCAACGCCCGGGCCCGCCGGGCCGAGGTGATCGCCGAGTACCAGAAGCTGGTCGCTGAAGGGGTCAGCATTCCAACCTACGCGCTGCGCTGGGTGGCGTCTTCCTTTCTGGAGCAACGTGAACCGGAGATCGCCGTCGATCTTTACCGCCGCGTGCTGATTGCACCAGATGCAGATCCTGCGGACCGCTTCGAAGACAGCACTGCGCTCTACTACGCCTTGCTGGAAAGCGAAAAATCCGAGGAGGCCCGCGCACTGGCCGAAGACCTGGCGAAAGCACAGCCGGCCCGCGTGGAACTCAAGGGGCTGCCGATCGGTAATCCCAACGACGAATGGATGGACGCGCAGCTCCTGGCCGCCCAAGCGGGTACCTACGGCGCCGATCTGCCTACCGCCGAGGCGCGCCTGGACGCTCTTGTCTATCAGGGGCCCGGCAATATCGGCTTGCGCCTGGCCCAGGCCGATTTGTACCAGGCACGTGAATGGCCGCGACGTTCGGAAAGCCTGCTCAAGGAAGTCGAGGCCACGACGCCGCGCAATCGCGACCTGGAAGTCGCCCAGGCCCGCGCCGCCATGGATCTGCAGGAGTGGCGGCAAATGGATGCGCTTACCGATGACGTCGTCGCCCGTTATCCCGAGAATGCTCACGTCAAGCGCCTGCAACGCCAGCGCGAAGTCCATGACATGGCTGAGCTGCGCATCGAGGCCTACACCGGCAAGAGCTACGGTGGCGGCAATGGCGACGCTGGCGCGGTGACCGGCAGCCGCGATTTTGGTATCGAGACCTTGCTCTACAGCCCGCCCATCGATGAAGACTGGCGGCTGTTCGGCGGTGCCGGATACGCGACCGGCGACTTCGAGGAAGGCACCGGCCACCATCGCTGGCAGCGCCTGGGAGTGGAGCGGCGTACCCGCGACATGACCCTGGAGGCGGAAGTCTCCAACCATTCGTATGGTTCCGGTGACAAACAGGGCGCGCGAGTAGCCGTGGCTCGGGACATCAATGATCACTGGCAGTACGGCGGCAGCCTGGACTACCTCTCGGCCAATACCCCGTTGCGGGCCCTCAACAGCGGAATTCGCGCCAATGGTGGAAGCGGTTTCGTTCGGTGGCGGGCCAATGAAAGCCGCGAGTGGCGGCTGGCTGTCAGCCCGTCCCACTTCAGCGATGGCAACAACCGCCTCGAAACCTTGCTGACCGGCCGCGAGGGCATCTACAGCGCTCCGAGGCTGCAAGTGGAGCTGGGCCTGGAAGTCGGTGCCAGTCGTAACAGCGGCTCCAATGAAGTGCCGTACTTCAACCCGAAATCGGACTTCAGCGTCATGCCGACCGTGAGCGCCAATCATGTGCTGTATCGCCGCTACGAAACCACCTGGAGCCAGCAATTCCAGGCCGGTGCCGGCACTTACAGCCAGAGTGACTACAGCACCGGCGCCATGGGCTTGCTCAGCTACGGCCAGCGTTTGCTCTGGAACGATGTGCTTGAAGCCGGGGCCGCGCTGAGCTGGCTCAACCGCCCTTACGACGGCGATCGTGAAAGCGATCTGCGCCTGCTTGTCGACCTCACCTACCGCTTCTAGAAGAGTTTGAAAATGCCCGTCATTTCGCGATTCATCCTTCTGCTGGGAGTCTTGCTGATCAGCGCTTGTGCCCAGCAGGCCCCGGCATTTGCCCCGCCTTCGCAACGGCCGCTGATGGCCAACGATGCGCCATGGCCGAAAAACCACGTGCTGGGTATCGCCTACCACGACGTCGAAGACCGCGACCCCGACCAGGCGTTGGTGGCCGTGCGCACCGAGCGCCTGATCGAGCAATTGGCCTGGCTGCGGGAAAACAATTATCAGCCGGTCACGGTCGACCAGATCATCGCTGCCCGCAACGGCGGTCCCGAACTGCCGCCGCGCGCGGTACTGCTGAGTTTCGACGACGGCTACTCCAGTTTCTACACCCGCGTCATGCCCATCCTGCGCGCCTATAACTGGCCGGCCATCCTCGCCCCGGTCGGCAGCTGGATCGACACGCCGCTGAATCAACCGGTGGATTTTGCCGGCGTGCCGCGCAAGCGTTCCGAGTTCCTGACCTGGGAGCAGATTCGCGAGGTGTCGAAATCAGGCCTGGTGGAAATCGCCGCCCACACCGATGCCAATCACAAAGGCGTACTCGCCAACCCGCAAGGCAACCAGCAGCCGGCGGCGACCACGCGGCGCTACGATCCGGCCACCGGTCGCTATGAAGCGGAAGCCGATTTCCAGGCGCGTCTGCGCAAGGACGTGACGGCCATATCCGAGAAGATCCGCAAAGTCACCGGCTACAGCCCGCGCGTCTGGGTCTGGCCATACGGCGAGGCGGATGGTACAGCGTTGCAGGTGATTGGCAGCCAGGGCTACCAGATGGCCCTGACCCTGGAAGATGGTCTCGACAGCCTCGATAACCTGATGAGCGGCCCGCGCTTCCTGGTGGCCTCCGATCCGGACGGCGCTCACTTCGCCGAAAGCATCGTCTCGGTGCAGACCATGGACCCGATGCGGGTGGTCCACGTCGATCTGGATTACGTCTACGATCCGGACCCTGTGCAGCAGGAGGCCAACGTCGGCAAGCTGGTCCAGCGAGTCTACGATCTGGGCGCCAACACTGTCTTCCTGCAAGCTTTTGCCGACCCGAAGGGCGATGGCCTGGTCCATTCGCTGTACTTCCCCAATCGGCATCTGCCGGTACGCGCCGATCTGTTCGATCGGGTCGCATGGCAATTGCGCACCCGGGCCAACGTGAAGGTGTATGCCTGGATGCCGGTGCTCAGTTTTGCCCTGGACCCGAAATTGCCGCGTGTACAGCGCTGGGATCCTGAAACCGGCAAGATTGGCGTCGCCCCGGACCAGTACGTACGCCTGTCGCCCTTCGACCCCAACGTGCGCAAGGTCATCGGCGAAATCTACGAAGACCTGGCGCGGATGAGCTCGGTGGACGGCGTTCTGTACCATGACGACGCGGTGTTCTCCGACTTCGAGGATGCCGGCCCAGCCGCGATGAAAGTCTATGCGGCCAACGGCTTGCCGACCTCCATCGCCGCCCTGCGCGACGACCCGGCGGCCATGCAGCGCTGGACCCGTTTCAAGAGCCGCTACCTGATCGACTTCACCGCTGAACTCACGGCCAAGGTCCGGGCAATTCGTGGTCCGGAGGTGCGCACGGCGCGCAATATCTTTGCCGAGCCGATGCTCAACCCGCAGAGCGAGGCCTGGTTCGCCCAGAACCTCGATGACTTCCTCGGCGCCTACGATTGGACGGCTCCGATGGCCATGCCATTGATGGAAAAGCAGACCCGCGAGCAATCCGGGCCCTGGCTCGAACGGCTGGTGGAAACCGTCAAGGCTCGCCCCGGTGCGCTCAAGCGCACGGTATTCGAACTGCAAGCGCGCGACTGGCACAGCAAGCCGGTGGCCGACATCGAAGGTGAACAACTGGCCGACTGGATGGGGCGACTCAAGCGCCAGGGCGTGACCAGTTTCGGCTACTACCCGGACAACTTCATCGAAGACCAGCCCGCCGTGAAAGCCGTGCGGCCTGCGCTCTCCAACAAATGGAATCGTTGACATGCTCGACAGACTGCTCGCCGTCCTGGTGCTGGCGATCGTCCTTGGGGTGCCCCTGGGCCTGATCTTCCTGGTCACTGGGCAATTCCTGATGGACTTCGTATTCTTCTACCCGCTGTTCATGTCCGGGCTGTGGATCGCCGGCGGCCTGTATTTCTGGCTGCACTGGGAGCGCCACTGGCCGTGGAAAGACGACACCTTGCCGCCGCCCCTGGCCGGCGAACCGCTGATCAGCATCCTGATCCCGTGCTTCAACGAAGGCGATAACGTTGCCGACACGATTCACGCAGCGCTGGGCCAGCACTACCCGAACATTGAAGTAATCGCGATCAATGACGGCTCCAAGGACAACACTGCCGAGGTGCTGGACCGACTGGCCGCCGAAGACCCTCGCCTGCGCGTACTGCACCTGGCGGAAAACCAGGGCAAGGCCGTGGCTCTGCGCATGGGTGCCATTGCCGCACGCAGCGAATACCTGGTGTGCATTGACGGCGACGCGCTGCTGGCACCGAATACCTGCGCCTACCTGGTGGCGCCGATGCTCGACAACGCCCGCCTCGGCGCGGTGACCGGCAACCCGCGCATTCGCACCCGTTCAACCTTGGTGGGTCGGGTCCAGGTCGGTGAGTTTTCCTCGATCATCGGCTTGATCAAGCGCACCCAGCGGGTCTTCGGACGGATCTTCACCGTGTCCGGCGTGATCGTCGCCTTCCGTCGCACGGCGCTGCACCGGGTCGGCTACTGGAGCCCGGACATGATCACCGAAGACATCGACATCAGCTGGAAGCTGCAACTGGACCACTGGAGCATCTTCTACGAACCCCGTGCGTTGTGCTGGATCCTCATGCCCGAAACCCTGCGCGGCCTGTGGCGGCAACGGCTGCGCTGGGCCCAGGGCGGTGCCGAAGTGCTGTTCAAGAACATCCGCGGCATCTGGCAATACCGCCATCGTTACCTGTGGCCGCTGTTGTTCGAATACTGCCTGTCCACCGGTTGGGCGTTCACCTTCCTGCTGTCGGTGATCTTCTGGGGCGCCGGCAAGTTCATTGAGATGCCCGCCGCCATCGCGGTGGACCACCTCATGCCGCCGGCCTTCACCGGGCTGTTGCTGGCGGTGGTGTGCCTGATGCAGTTCGCGGTGAGCATCCTGATCGACCGTCGCTACGAAAAAGGCTTGTGGCACATCATGTTCTGGGTGGTCTGGTACCCGTTGGTGTTCTGGTTGATCAGCCTCTTCACCACCCTGGTGAGTTTCCCCAAGGTGCTGTTCGGGCAGCATCAGAAACGTGCGCGCTGGGTCAGCCCGGATCGCGGGATCAAGCCGTTCGATGACGAAGAAGAGGAAGTGATCCGATGAAAATTATCAGGACCCGGCAGCGGCCTTTTCTGGTGGTCATCGATGTGCTTTTTACCGTGCTGGCGTGGGTCGGGCTGTTGTATCTGCTGGTCAATGGGCTCTGGCCGTTGTTCGACAGCCATGCTGGCCCGCGCCTGGGCGGTTCGCTGTTCGATACCCTGGGAACCTTGCAGGTCTATGGCTGGATCGCGCTGGTCAACGCAATCATCCTGATTACCTGGGCGCGATATCAACAGCGCAAGAGCCGCAGCTTCGCCCAGCGTCGGCTGCCGAGGCCTGCGGTGGATGACCAAGGCCTGAGCGCAAGTTTCAAGCTGACTGACGAACGTCTGGAAACGCTGCGCCAGCCTGGCTCCAAAATCATCCATAACAATCCGGATGGCGACATCAGCCACGTAGTGCCGCACTTCCATCTGCTGAGCCCGGACTTGCAACCGCCGCCCCTGGCACCGCTGGAGCGGCCGCAGGTGATTCATCTGCCGGCTGATCATTCTGCGTAGTCAACGCAAGACACCTGTGGGAGCGAGCTTGCTCGCGATAGCGGCATGTCAGGCAACAGTGATGC
>NZ_JBHFJB010000138.1:14725-32753 GCF_057334555.1 Pseudomonas sp. AGC41 | reverse complement strand
GACGCCATCGCGAGCAGGCTCGCTCCCACAGGTTTTATATTGTCCTTACCACAAGCTACACCGAAAAATCCCGGACCAGCCGCCAGGCCTCATCCACCGGCAGCGGTTGTTTCATGCGCTGGGCCAGCGCCGCCATGGCCCGGCCTTCATCACAGGCCACGACGGCGGCAACGAGACCGTCCTTGCCGAGCAGAGCGATGAACGGGGGATGCTCAGGCGTGCCCTTGAATTGCACCTCGTCCCATTCCTCGGCATGACCGAGGTAGTCGTAGCGTTTGCCGAAGTGGTACGTCCAGAAGAACGGCACATCCAGGTAGTGTTCCTCGCCGCCGAGCATGTTCGTCGCGGCGATGCGTGCCTGTTGCTGGGCCAGGCGCCAATGTTCGATGCGCCGGGGTTGGCCGTTGAGGGGAAAGGTGGCGATATCGCCAACGGCCCAGACGCCATCGGCCACGCGCATGCCGTCGTCAGCGATCAATGACTGATCTTTTTCCCGTGGCAGATCGGCGAACGGCTCGGTCGCCGGGCGCACGCCGACACCGATGATGACCAGGTCCGCCGCGAAACGCTGACCGTTATCCAGCACCACGGCTTCGACTTTTTCCGCACCTTCGATCCGCGCCGCTTCGCCCTCGCTGTGATACACCACGCCATTGGCCCGGTGTCGGGCCAGGATCGCCTTGCCGATGCTGTCGCCAAACTGCGCGGCGAACGGGACCGGGTGGCGGGCCAGGACGGTCACACTCAGTTCACGTTTGCGCAGGGACGAGGCGACTTCCATGGCGATGAAGCTGTCGCCGATGATCAACGCTCGCTGCCCCGGCTGGGCGCGGTCGAGGATCTGCCGGGTATCGGCCAAAGAGCGCAAAGTGAACACATTGGGCAAGTCGAGGCCCGGCATGTCTGGCGTCCTGGGTACTCCACCGGTGGCGATGAGCAGTGCGTCATAGTCCAGGCGTTGACCGTCGGCGAGATGAATCTGGCGCGCGCTGATGTCGAGCCCGGCCACTTCGCCGTTGCGCCTTTCGATGCGTTGCCGGGTGAAGTAGGTTTCATCGCGCAAGGGCGGCGTCTTTTCCGCGGCCATGTCGCCGGCCAACACGTATTTGCTCAATACGGTGCGGTCATAACCGGCCTCGGCTTCGCGGTCGATCATCTGGATCCGGCCACCGAAACCCTTCTCGCGCAGCGCCGCCGCGCAAGCCGTGCCGGCCGCTCCGGCGCCGACGATGACAAAGGTGCGCGGGTCATCGGCGGGAGCAATTTTTTCGGCTGGCAGTGGTTGCTCATCGACCCATACCTCATCGCCCCGCAGCTCGACGTGATAACGCAGCAGGCTGTCGAGGGCCGGCGGCTCGCACAGGGCGCCGTCTTCGGCACGGAACGCGGCTTTGTGCCACGGGCAAATCAGCCTGCCGTGGCATACCGCGCCCTCGGCCAGCGGCGCTCCTGCATGCGGGCATTTGCCTTGGAAGGCCCGGACTTGTCCGCCAGCCCGCAGCAGCAGGATGGGCGTTTTGTTGAGGGTCACTTCGAGGCCACGGTCCTCTCGCACGTCAGCGAGGCGGGCGACTTGATGCATGGGCATGGTCGTTCTCCGACAGGCGTTTCCTGTTCGAGTCAGGGGAGTGCAACGAGGTTCAGCATAATTGTCACTGCAACCGGGCCGGCGCTGCGGCTATAGTTCGCAGGCCGTCCATGGCCTGAATCGAATTAAGGTGCCCGGTATGACTCGATTGACCTCCCTTTCCTCCTGGCTCGCGGCCGTCACCCTCGTGCTGTGCGCGCAAGGGGTTGTCCAGGCCGAAGAGCGTTTTACCCTGAGCATTCCCGGGGTGTCGGACGACCGCCTCTTCACTGCCGCCGCCGCGAGCGACGCGAACACCTGTGGCGGCAAGAATATTTCTCCGGCGCTGAGCTGGAACGCCGGCCCGCCTGGCACCCTCAGTTATGCCATTGTCATGCTCGATCCCGACGGCCAGCGCGGGCAGGGCGTCGATCACTGGGTCCATTACGGGATCAAGGCCAGCACCCGACAGATCCCGGCGGGCGCGGGCACCAAATCCACCCTGGAAGGCATGAGCGGCATCAACAGCAAGAACACTCACGGCTACATCGGTCCGTGCCCACCCGTTGGCGACAGCGCTCATCACTACCTGATCCAGATATTTGCCCTGGACCTGCCACCCGACGTATTGCCCGCCGGCCTCACACGCGCCCAGTTGATGGAAAAACTCAAAGGCCACGTACTGCGCAACAGCAGCGTGGTACGCCGCTACCACCGCTGACCGGCTGCCGGGCCGTGGCGAGGGAGCTAGCTCCCGCTGGGCTGCGCGGCAGCCCCAATCGTCACGTAAGTTGGCATCGCGCGGCAAAAACGAGCACTATCGGCGCCTGTTCACTCATACCGGAGGATGGCGATGACGCAGAAAACCGACGGCATCGCCCGCCTCAAGAACTGCCCCACCAAGGGCGACGAAATACGCCGGGCCATCGCCCAGAGCCGCAAGGATTTTCTGCCTGCTGACGAGGCCGTAGACGCCGAGCCAGGCCAACCGCCGACGCAGCCCGTGGGCAAAGGTC
The DNA here is from genome assembly GCF_057334555.1 of Pseudomonas sp. AGC41. Classification (NCBI taxonomy): domain Bacteria; kingdom Pseudomonadati; phylum Pseudomonadota; class Gammaproteobacteria; order Pseudomonadales; family Pseudomonadaceae; genus Pseudomonas; species Pseudomonas sp. AGC41. The sequence continues at coordinate 30,170 of NZ_JBHFJB010000138.1, read as the reverse complement.
CCGCTGCCTGATCCGACGCCGTCTTCCAACCATTTCTCAAAACATGCCTATGACTGCCACCCATCATTTGCCAGGCGCGCGGTTCAGCCGCTCCGACTACAAGACCCTGGGCCTCGCCGCCCTCGGCGGCGCGCTGGAAATCTACGACTTCATCATTTTCGTTTTTTTCGCCCTGACCCTCAGCCAACTGTTCTTTCCGCCGGAAATGCCCGAGTGGCTGCGCTTGCTGCAGAGCTTCGGGATTTTTGCCACCGGCTATCTGGCGCGTCCCCTGGGCGGGATACTCATGGCGCACTTTGCCGACCGGCTGGGGCGCAAACGGGTGTTCAGCCTGAGCATCCTGATGATGGCGTTGCCGTGTCTGCTCATCGGCGTGATGCCGACCTACGCGCAAATCGGCTATTTCGCCCCGTTGCTGTTGTTGGCGCTGCGCATCCTGCAAGGCGCGGCGGTGGGCGGGGAGGTGCCGAGCGCCTGGGTGTTCGTTGCCGAACACGCGCCACTGCGGCATCGCGGCTATGCCTTGGGTTTTCTCCAGGCGGGCCTCACCTTCGGCTACTTGCTCGGCGCGTTGACCGCCACGGCACTGGCGCGGATCTTCACCCCGACCGAAATCCTCGACTACGCGTGGCGCTTGCCGTTTCTGCTGGGTGGGGTATTTGGCGTGATCGGCGTCTGGCTGCGGCGCTGGCTGAGCGAAACGCCGATCTTCATGGCCCTGCAAGCCAATCGCGAAGGCGCGGCCGAACTGCCGCTGCGCACGGTGCTGCGTGACCATCGGCATGCCTTGCTACCCGCCGCCATTCTGACCTGCGTACTGACTTCCGCCGTGGTGGTCTTTGTAGTCATCACCCCCACAGTGATGCAGAAAAGCTTCGGCCTGAGCCCCAGCCACACGTTTGCCCTGAGCAGCCTCGGCATCGTTTTCCTGAACATCGGCTGCGTCCTGGCCGGCCTCATCGTCGACCGCATCGGCGCCTGGCGCACCGTCATGCTCTACAGCCTGCTGTTGCCGCTGGGCATCGCCGTGCTCTACGCCAGCCTGATCAGCGGCAGCGACTGGCTGGGCCTGGCCTACGCCGTGGCCGGCCTGGGTTGCGGCGTGGTCGGTGCGGTGCCTTCGGTGATGGTCAGCTTGTTCCCGCCAAAGATTCGCGTGTCGGGCATTTCCTTCACCTACAACATTGCCTATGCGCTATGGGCCAGCATGACGCCGTTGGTTTTGATCGCGCTGGTGCCGTGGAGCCCTTGGGTGTGCGTGGTGTACTGCGTGGTGATGGGAGCGGTGGGAGTAGGAGCGGCGGCTTATTTTCCGGGAAGACACGCAAAGATCCTGCGACCCTCGTTGGCCTGTGAATCCTGATCTTGCGCTGCACAGAAGGAAAATTTTCTGATCGTTAACCCGAACCATTGATCTCTTGCGTCTGACCTTGTGAACGGATCATCCACTCACGAGGTTCAGCCCATGTCCCGTCCGCTTTCGTATATACGTCCTGCCACCCAGGGCTTTGCCGTCACCCTGTTGGTGGCTTTGGCCGGTTGTGGGATGTCTTCGTCCCGTGAGGCTGCCAAGTCGGCGGAACCGGTGGCGGCGGCGCCCATCGTCGCGCCGCAAGGGGAGATCGCCTACGTGCGCCAGCCTGTGGCCAAGCGCATGACTGCCCCGGCATCGATGGTTGCGCCGATGGGTGATGTTGTCGCCAATGATTACCGCAGCGAGCCGCGCGAACAGTACGAGAAGCTACCGGAAAATCCTGTCCACAGCGTCGCCGAGACGCCGGTCTCGACCTTCAGCGTGGATGTCGATACCGGCAGCTATGCCAACGTAAGACGTTTCCTCAACCAGGGCAGCCTGCCGCCCGAGGGCGCTGTGCGGTTGGAGGAAATGGTCAACTACTTTCCTTACCACTACGCGTTGCCCACCGATGGTTCGCCCTTTGGCGTGACCACCGAAATCGCTCCATCACCCTGGAACCCTCACACCCGTTTGTTACGCGTTGGCATCAGGGCGTCTGACCGCGCCGTCTCAGACCTGGCCCCGGCCAACCTGGTGTTTCTGGTGGATGTGTCCGGCTCCATGAACCGTCGCGAAGGCTTGCCGCTGGTCAAGAGCACGCTGAAATTGCTGGTGGACCAATTGCGCGATCAGGACCGGGTGTCCCTGGTGGTCTATGCCGGTGAGTCGCGGGTGGTGCTCAAGCCCACCTCGGGTAGCGACAAGGTGAAGATCCGCAACGCCATCGATCAACTGAACGCCGGTGGATCGACCGCCGGTGCCTCGGGCATCGAACTGGCCTACCAGATGGCTCGGGAAAGTTTTATCGACAAAGGCATCAACCGCATCCTGCTGGCCACCGATGGTGACTTCAACGTCGGCATCAGTGATTTCGACAGCCTCAAGCAGATGGCCGTGGATCAGCGCAAAAGCGGCGTCTCCCTGACGACACTGGGCTTCGGTGTGGATAACTACAACGAACACCTGATGGAGCAACTGGCTGACGCCGGTGACGGTAACTACGCGTACATCGACAACCTGCTCGAAGCGCGCAAGGTCCTGGTGGACCAGCTCAGCTCCACCCTGGCGGTGGTAGCGCGAGACGTGAAGTTGCAGGTGGAGTTCAACCCCGCCCAGGTCAGCGAATATCGACTGCTGGGTTATGAGAACCGGGCGTTGAAACGTGAGGATTTCAGCAACGACAAGGTCGACGCAGGCGAGATCGGCGCTGGGCATACAGTGACCGCGCTGTATGAAATTGTCCCGAAAGGAGAGAAGGGCTGGTTGGAGCCGCTGCGTTATGGGAGCGCGCCCAAGTCGGACGGCAAGTCCGGCGAACTGGCGATGTTGCGCGTACGCTACAAGCCGGCCGAAGGCGGTAGCAGTCGGTTGATCGAACATCCTATTGCCGTCTCACTGCGCAATGACAAGCCCAGCGATGACCTGCGCTTCTCCGCCGCCGTGGCGGCCTTCGCCCAACAGCTCAAGGGCGATGGACGCTACACTGGGCAGATGACCTTGAAGGATACCGCTCAGTTGGCGCGCTCGGCGCGCGGTGACGATCCGTTCGGGCTGCGTGCCGAGTTCGTGCAGCTGGTGGAGCTGGCCCAGAGCCTCGAACCTGCGGCCAAACGCTGACCCCGGCCACAATGAGGATCAAATGCGGGAGCGAGCTTGCTCGCTCCCACAGGGTTCCCATGTCGTCGCCAGGACTGTGTTGCAATGACAAAGGAGTTCGTCATCGAAATGCCCGCTGCGCTTGATTCTCCCAGCGACGAATCGCTGCTGGCCCGCTATCGCGAAGGCGACGGGGCTTGTTTCGAAGCCCTGTACGCCCGCCATCGGCAAGGGCTTTATCGTTTTCTCGTGTCCTTGAGCAACAAGGCCGAACTGGCCGAGGAAATTTTCCAGGACACCTGGCTCAGCCTGATCCGCAGCACCAGCCAGCCACAAGGCCGGGCGAGTTTCCGTACATGGTTGTTCCAGATTGCCCGTAACCGCTTGATCGACCACTGGCGCAAGCACGGCGTCCACAACCCGCTGCACGACAGTTACGACGAGCAGCTTCATGTCCAGCCCGACGACACCGGCAACCCTGAGCAACAGTTGAGCCTGAGTCGCGACCAGGCTCGTCTGGACGCCGCATTGCAGGCCTTGCCCGAGGATCAGCGGGAAGTCTTCCTGCTGCGCCTGCACGGCGACCTTGAACTGCCACAGATCGCCGCCTTGACCGGCGCCCCGCTGGAAACGGTCAAGAGCCGCTTGCGTTACGCCCAACAGAAACTGCATCGCCTGTTGGCCGAGGAGGTACCCGCATGATCGACCCCAAACAGACGCAGGATGCCATCGACGAAACGCTGGTCGAACACTTCCGCCAACACGCCAGCGGCGAGCCGTCACCTTCCATGGACGCCTTTATCCTGGCCACCGCGCGCCGGGAAGCCTCGACGCCTGCGCCGAGCTTGTGGCAGCGCTGGTTGCAGGCTTGTCAGCGACCCCGTTGGCAAATGGCATTCGCCACCGTTGCCGGTGTGGCGCTGATGATCGGCCTGGTGCTGCGTACTCCGACCTCCGAAGAGCAACTGTCCTCACCCGCCGCCTCGATGGGGTTTTCCGCCGATCGGCAACATCCTTCGGTTGCCGCTGCCCCGCCACCGACCATGCCCGCCCCCGCACCGATCACTCGCATGGCGCCCCAGGGCGAACTGGCCCGAGCGCCGGCCAGCCCGATACAAGCGTTGGCGGATAAGCCCGCGGCGAAAATGAGCAAAGCCGCGCCCGCCGCAGTGCCAACACTTGAGCAGGAGCTGCAGGAAGTCTTGCGATTGCGCGAGGCGGGTGACAGCAAGGCGGCTGATGAGAAGCTGCTGGCGTTGCACAAGCGTTTTCCCAGAGAAGACTTGCCGGCGCGGTTGGAAATATTGCGCAAGCGATGACCGAGTGCCGGTGGCGAGGGAGCTTGCTCCCGCTGGGCTGCACAGCAGCCCCAAACCAACCCGGTCCAGGCGTTATTTGTCTGAGTCGGTTGAGGACAGCGCCACAAAAAAAGCCCCAATCCGTAAGGACTGGGGCTTTTGATTTTTCATGTCTGGTGCACCAGGCGGGATTCGAACCCACGACCCCTGCCTTCGGAGGGCAGTACTCTATCCAGCTGAGCTACTGGTGCAATGCGGGCGCCATGATACTCATAAGCATGGCGGGCGTCCATGCTGCTGATTTGCCGTTTGTTTTCGCCTCGCTCGGCGGCTGTTGGCTACGCTGATCAGAAAAAACAGGCAAATACGGCTTTTTCGTTCTTTTTTTCGAACAGCCTATTGTCCTCCAACCCCATCGGCCCTAGGATTCGTTTGAGATTTCAAACGCTCTTGTCTGGGTGCTGAACCGCACGTCTGTGCTTATGTGCGTTATTTCTGTGCTTCAGCCCGGTGGATGATTTCCCTGACGGCAGCCCATGAGGCGCCTTTCTACAACTCTAATTCGCTCCGCGTGCGCGCGGTGCTGTTAAGGAAAGCCGACATGCAGCTTAAAGACACCCAGTTGTTCCGCCAGCAAGCCTTTATCGATGGCGCTTGGGTCGATGCGGACAATGGTCAGACGATCAAGGTCACCAACCCGGCGACGGGCGAAGTATTGGGCACAGTGCCAAAGATGGGCGCTGCCGAAACCCGTCGCGCGATCGAAGCCGCCGACAAGGCGCTGCCGGCCTGGCGTGCGTTGACCGCCAAGGAACGCGCCAACAAGCTGCGTCGCTGGTATGAATTGCTGATCGAAAACCAGGACGACCTCGGTCGCCTGATGACCCTGGAGCAGGGCAAGCCGCTGGCCGAAGCCAAGGGCGAAATCGTCTACGCCGCCTCCTTTATCGAATGGTTCGCCGAAGAAGCCAAGCGCATCTACGGTGATGTGATTCCCGGCCACCAGCCGGACAAGCGCCTGATCGTGATCAAGCAACCGATCGGTGTGACCGCCGCCATCACGCCGTGGAACTTCCCCGCCGCGATGATCACCCGCAAGGCCGGCCCGGCCTTGGCTGCCGGTTGCACCATGGTCATCAAGCCGGCTTCGCAGACGCCGTTCTCGGCCTTGGCCCTGGTTGAGCTGGCGCACCGTGCCGGCATCCCGCAAGGCGTGTTGAGCGTAGTCACCGGCAGTGCCGGCGACATCGGTGGCGAGCTGACCAGCAACCCGATCGTGCGCAAGCTGTCCTTCACCGGTTCGACCGAGATCGGTCGCCAGTTGATGGCCGAATGCGCCAAGGACATCAAGAAGGTTTCCCTGGAACTGGGCGGCAACGCGCCCTTCATCGTGTTCGACGACGCGGACCTGGATAAGGCCGTCGAAGGCGCGATCATTTCCAAGTACCGCAACAACGGGCAGACCTGCGTCTGCGCCAACCGCCTGTACGTCCAGGATTCGGTGTACGACGCCTTCGCCGAGAAACTCAAGGCCGCGGTAGCCAAGCTCAAGATCGGCAACGGTCTGGAAGACGGCATCACTACCGGCCCGTTGATCGACGAAAAAGCGGTTGCCAAGGTACAGGAACATATCGCCGATGCGGTCAGCAAGGGTGCGACCGTGCTGTCGGGCGGCAAGCCGATGGAAGGCAATTTCTTCGAGCCGACCATCCTGACCAACGTGCCGAAGAATGCCGCCGTGGCGAAGGAAGAAACCTTCGGCCCGCTGGCGCCGCTGTTCCGCTTCAAAGACGAAGCCGAAGTGATCGCGATGTCCAACGACACCGAGTTCGGCCTGGCTTCGTACTTCTATGCCCGCGACCTGGGCCGTGTGTTCCGGGTGGCCGAAGCCCTCGAATACGGTATGGTTGGCGTCAACACCGGTTTGATCTCCAACGAAGTTGCGCCGTTCGGCGGCATCAAGGCTTCGGGCCTGGGCCGTGAAGGCTCCAAGTACGGCATCGAGGATTACCTGGAAATCAAATACCTCTGCCTGGGTATCTGATCCGCGGCAAGCGCAAAGGGCACGAGAGCGCTGTCCCTTTGCGCGTTTCACCCGTTCTGTTTCTTGTGGCCGGAACGCTGCGGCAGTCGATCATCGCATGCTGTCGCAGTTGCCTCCCCGCCATGTATTCCTTGAGCCACGCCGACCGATGAGCGGCGAATGAGGACTGTAATGAGCAAGACTAACGCTGACTTGATGGCCCGCCGTACCGCCGCTGTTCCCCGCGGTGTCGGCCAGATTCACCCGATTTTTGCCGAATCGGCGAAGAACGCCACGGTTACCGACGTTGAAGGTCGTGAATTCATCGACTTCGCCGGTGGTATCGCCGTACTGAACACTGGCCACGTGCACCCGAAGATCATCGCTGCCGTCACCGAACAGCTGAACAAGCTGACTCACACCTGCTTTCAGGTCCTGGCCTACGAGCCGTACGTGGAGCTGTGCGAAAAAATCAACGCCAAGGTACCGGGTGATTTCGCCAAGAAAACCCTGCTGGTGACCACCGGTTCCGAAGCGGTGGAAAATGCCGTGAAGATCGCCCGCGCCGCCACTGGCCGTGCCGGTGTGATCGCGTTCACTGGTGCGTACCACGGTCGTACCATGATGACTCTGGGCCTGACCGGTAAGGTCGTGCCGTACTCGGCCGGCATGGGCCTGATGCCTGGGGGCATTTTCCGTGCGCTGTACCCGAACGAGCTGCATGGCGTGAGCGTCGACGACTCCATCGCCAGCATCGAGCGCATCTTCAAGAACGACGCCGAGCCACGCGACATCGCCGCCATCATCATCGAGCCGGTCCAGGGCGAGGGTGGTTTCTACGTGGCACCGAAAGCCTTCATGCAGCGCCTGCGCGCCCTGTGCGACCAGCACGGCATCCTGCTGATTGCCGACGAAGTGCAGACCGGCGCCGGGCGTACCGGTACGTTCTTCGCCATGGAGCAGATGGGCGTCGCCGCCGACCTGACCACCTTCGCCAAATCCATTGCTGGCGGTTTCCCGCTGGCCGGAGTGTGCGGCAAGGCCGAATACATGGATGCCATCGCACCGGGCGGCCTCGGCGGCACCTACGCTGGCAGCCCGATTGCCTGCGCCGCTGCGCTGGCGGTGATGGACGTGTTCGAAGAAGAACACCTGCTGGATCGCTGCAAGGCCGTGGGCGAGCGCCTGGTGACTGGCCTCAAGGCTATCCAGAAGAAATACCCGGTCATTGGTGAAGTCCGTGCCCTGGGCGCGATGATCGCTGTGGAGCTGTTCGAAGATGGCGACACCCACAAGCCGAACGCTGCCGCCGTTGCGCAAGTGGTGGCCAAGGCGCGCGACAAGGGGCTGATCCTGTTGTCCTGCGGCACCTATGGCAACGTCTTGCGGGTGCTGGTGCCGCTGACTTCGCCGGATGAGCAACTGGACAAAGGCCTGGCAATCATCGAAGAGTGTTTCTCCGAGCTCTGATATTACGAGCTCCGATATTCACCAGCTCTGAGCTGTGCGCTGATCCACAAAAAACCCGCTTCGGCGGGTTTTTTCATGTTCGGCTACAGGTCCGCGGTGGTTTCGACCTGTCTGGAATGGCCGTTATTGTCTAAGGTGCATGTATTGCAAGGGAGCGATGCGGCATGACTGCTGTGGTTTTACCCGCTGTACCGCGTGTGTTGATTGCCGAGGCCGATCCGGCGTCCAGGGAGCTGCTTGAACAGGTGCTGTCCGGAGTGCGTTGCGATGCGCGGATAGACACTTGTGGCGAGGGACGGCAGGCCTTGGAGCTGCTGGCGCATAATTCTTACGACCTGGTGATCGCTGATTGGGAATTGCCGGGTGTCGATGGCCTGAGTATCTTGCGCAGCTTGCGCCAACAGCACCGCATGCCCGTGTTGCCGTTCATCCTGGTGAGCCGGCGCAACGACAGCGCCAGCGTGCGCGAGGTCTTGCCCCTGGCGCCGACGGCCTATCTGACCAAGCCCTTGAACCGGGAAAACCTGACCCAGCGTCTGCAGGGGTTACTTCTCAATAGCGAGGACACATCCAACGCCGCGCCAATTCCAGGACCGGGCCTTACATTGGCGACGTTCCTGGAGCGGCGACGGGACATGGCCGAAGGCGCGCCGTTGATGACCGATGTGCAGGTCGCGATCAAACGCAGTCTCAATCCTGGTGGACTGGATCTGAAACTGCTGGAAGAAGAGCTCCGTACTGACCCGCAGATCACTGCCGTGCTGATTGCCGCGGCCAACAGCGCCGCGCAACATCAGGGCGGCGGTCCGGTGCAGACCGTGGCCCAGGCGCTGCATCAACTGGGCACCGGGCAAAGCATGAACCTGATCCTGGGCTTGACCCTCAAGCGCTGTGCCCGGTTGAACGTGCCTTGGCTGGCGGACTATGCCGAACGTTATTGGGAGTTGTCGCTGCACACCGCCGAGTACGCCCGGACGATGGCGCGCATGCTTGATCTGGAACAGGAGCGCTGTTATTGCGCCGGCCTGTTGCATCGCTTGGGCGACCTGGCGCTGCTGCGCTGCATGGAAGAATGGAAGCAGGCTGGCGGCGAGTTGGACGAGCCGGAGGAAATCGGCGATTCGCTCGAACAGTTCGGTGCCGGTTTTGGCTCGGCGCTGCGTACCCGCTGGCGTTTGCCGCTGGAGCTGCGCGAGTTGATCGCGGCGGTCTACGGTCTCGGTGGCGGGGTGTATTCCCGCGAGGCGCTGGTGATGAACATGGCGGCGCAGATGGCTCATTTACCCGCGCACGAAGGGCTTGAAGAACTGGCCCGAGGACGCACGGCGCGCTTGCTGAAGATCGGGCTGCCGGAGTTGATGCGGTTGCGCCGCCAGTAAAACCACCACTGAGCCCTGTGGGAGCGAGCCTGCTCGCGAAAGCAGTGTGTCAGTAACGGATAAGTCGACTGACACACCGTATTCGCGAGCAGGCTCGCTCCTACAGTTGATTGATGGTGAGACACTCAAGCCGCGATAATGCGGTTCTTGCCCTGGCGCTTGGCCTCGTACATCGCCGCGTCAGCACGGGCGAACAGGTTGTCCAGGGTCTGGTCTTCGGCGCTGATACCGGTCAGGCCCTGACTGACGGTGATGCCGAAGTTATGCTCCCCGCAGCGAAACGCCAGGCGCTGGATTTCCCGCTGCAAGCGCTCGGCGACCTGCAATGCCATGTCCGGGGCACAGCCAGGAAAAACAGCGGCAAACTCTTCACCACCGATCCGACCGAAGAGGTCACCGCGCCTGAGCACGCTCCGCCCGCTCTCGGCGATCTTTTGCAGTACCGTATCGCCTTCCTGGTGGCCATAAGTGTCGTTGATCAGTTTGAAGTCATCGATGTCCAGCAACAGGAATGCCATCGGCGTGCCTTGCAGCCTTGCCTGCTCGAATTCCCTATGGGCACACTCGAAGAAATGACGGCGGTTGCTGCTCTGGGTGAGCACGTCGGTGGTCGCCAGTCGCTGCAGTTCGCTTTCGAGCAGCTTCTTTTCGGTAATGTCTTCGGCGATGCCGACCACAATCACCGGTTGGCCCGGATCGGCCTGACGGTTGATGAAACATTTGTCGCTGAGCCAGCGGATCTGGCCGTCGGCGGCGATGATGCGGTATTCCCGATCCTCCACGGCACCTTTGACCAATACTTCGGCCAGGCTGCGCTCGGCGTAATCCAGATCGTCCGGGTAGATTGCGTCACGCCATTCGTTGTAGTCAGCCAGCACGAGGCCGGCGGGGCGGCCGAAAATCCGCTCGTAGGCGGGGCTGACATACAGCACTTGCCGGGTTTCCCAATTGAATGCCCACAGCACCGCGTTGACGCTGACCAGCAACGAACTGAACAACTGCTCCCGTTCGCTTAAACGCGCCACTTCGCCTTGGGCGTGCATCAGCGCCATGAGTGTCTGGGCCGCTTCGGGCCAATGTGGCTGGGATGAATCCTGTAGGTTCTTGTCGACCATCGGCACAAATCTCAAGGGACGTGCATTGCTATGGATTTGCACGCGCTCACTCCAAAGCCCGCCAGGATGGCGAAGTGCTCTTGAGATAGGGGATTGTGGGCGAAGTTCCTTTTCAGGCGACGAAGGGCGGGAGCTTTCGTTCGAACATATGGGATGGACTTATGGCGAGGGAGCTTGCTCCCGCTCGGCTGCGAAGCAGGCGTGAGCCGGCGGGAACGGTGGGCCTGATGGTCCGGTTTCGGCGGGTTCTGGGGCCGCTTTGCGGCCCAGCGGGAGCAAGCTCCCTCGCCACAAGGGGTCAGGCGGTGGCCGGCCGCAAGGAATAAGTCTTGAGCTGATCGGCGAAGTCGCGCAGTGACTGGATGCCGCTGGCCTCGGCTTCGTGGACCCATTCCTTGATGGCCGCGAGCATGTCATGGCCGTTGCTGCTGGTCTTGACCCAGATCTGCTGCAAGGCCAGGCGTTTTTCGTAGATCACTTTCAACGCCTGGCTGTGCTCCAGCATGTTCTGGATGCGCACATGATGGCGTTCGTCGAGCAGGCTGGTTTCACGCGACAACAGACGCTTGGCCCGATGAAACTGGTGGCGGACCGAATGATCGACCTTTTCCAGTTCCTGCTTGACCAGGGGCGCGATGACCAGCCTGCGGTACTGGGCCATGATCTGGAAACGGTTGTTGAGGATAGCCATGGCGGTGTCCATGTCCAGGTGGCCCTTGCCTTCGACCCGGTGGGCGATCGGCGCGACCCGCTGGACTTTGGCCAGGCGCAGGAAACTGAACACTTTGATCCAGGCCCAGCCCAGGTCGAATTCCCATTTGCGCACCGACAGCTTGGCCGAGTTGGGGTAGGTGTGGTGGTTGTTGTGCAGTTCTTCGCCACCAATGAGGATGCCCCAAGGGACAAGGTTGGTGGCCGCGTCACGGCATTCGAAATTGCGGTAGCCAACGGCATGTCCCAGGCCATTGACCACGCCAGCGGCCCAGACCGGAATCCACATCATCTGGATGGCCCAGATAGTGATGCCGATAGTGCCGAACAGCAGCAGGTCGATGACGCCCATGATCGCCACGCCCAGTAAAGGGAAACGGCTGTACAGGTTGCGCTCGATCCAGTCCTCGGGGCAGTTCTTGCCGTAGATGCGCAAGGTTTCCGGGTTTTCCGCTTCCGCGCGGTACAGCTCGGCGCCCTTGCGCAGCACGGTGGACAGGCCTTTGATCACCGGGCTGTGGGGGTCGTCCTCGGTTTCGCATTTGGCGTGGTGCTTGCGGTGGATAGCGGTCCACTCGCGGGTATTCTGCGCCGTGGTCAGCCACAGCCAGAAACGGAAGAAATGTTTGAGGCCGCCGTTGAGTTCCAGGGAACGGTGAGCCGAATACCGGTGCAGGTAGACCGTTACGCTGATGATCGTCACGTGAGTCATCAACAGGGTGACTGCCACCAGCGACCAGGCCGACAAGCCAAGAAAACCTTCGTACCACATAGGCTGTAGGGCCCTCGATAAAGATGAAAACTGCCGTTGCATTATCCCTGGCCCCGGCGATAAAACCAGTCGGCCTTTCAGATAAGAGTGGCAGAATGTTTCTTCCTCTATAATCCCTCCACATTACAGGGACATGGATGACCGCATGACCGTCTATCACCGCGCTGCCATGCGTGGGGCACTGCTTTATCTGGTGTTGTCAATCGCCTGGTTGCAGCTGGCTGGTTATTTATTGAGCAGTTTCTTCGATGATTCCGCCGATCGGCTGCTTTGGCAACTGATCAACGGTTACGCCTGGGTACTCTTCAGTGCCGGATTGATTTTCATCGCACGGGTGCGCATAGCACGCTTTTTCGAGAAGGCCGAAGGCAATGTCGACCGTGAACGGTTACGCCAGGCGGCTGCGGTGTTCGACTGCACCCGCGAAGGGGTCCTGGTCACGGACCGCCATGGCTTGATCGTGCATGTGAACCGGGCCTTCATGGCAATCACCGGGTATGCCAGCGACGAGGTGTTAGGCCGGCAACCGAATCTGTTCAAGTCCGGCCGGCATGGCCCGGTTTTCTATCGGGAAATGTTTGCAGCACTGTCCAGCCGTGGCGAATGGAGTGGTGAGATCTGGAACCGCCGCAAGAGCGGTGAGATCTATCCGCAGTGGCAGACCATCCGCGCCGTGGTCGATGACACTGGCGAAGTCAGCCAATACGTCGCGGTGTTTTCCGATATCAGCGCGATCAAGGACTCGGAGCATGAGTTGGCGCACCTGGCCCATCATGATCCGCTGACCGGCCTGCCCAATCGCCTGCTGTTTTCCGATCGCGCCGAGCAGGCGGTGGCTTCGGCGCAACTGCACAAGCGTGGGTGCGCGTTGCTGCTGCTGGACCTGGATCATTTCAAGAATATCAATGACAGCCTCGGGCACAACGTCGGTGACGAGCTGCTCAAAGGCGTTGCCGAACGCTTTCTCGGGCTGTTTGCGCCCGGTATCACCCTGGCGCGGCTAGGCGGTGACGAATTCGCGGTGCTGGTGGAAAACTGCTCGCAGCCGGGTCAGGCCGCGGCTTTGGCCCGGCGTATCCTCGATGCCTTGAAAACACCCTTGCAGCTCGGCGAACAATCGCTGTTTATCAATGCCAGCATTGGCATCAGCCTGTTTCCCGGTGACGCTCTCAGCGCCGGACAACTGCTGCGCAACGCCGACTCTGCACTGTTCAAGGCCAAGAACTGCGGGCGTGATGGCTACGCCCTATACACCGAGGAGCTCACCGCTCACGCTCAGCAAAGGGTCGAGGTCGCCTTCGAACTGCGTCGCGCGCTCCAGCGGCACGAGTTACGGATTCATTACCAACCGGTGCACGACCTGGCCACCAGCCGCCTGGTCGGCGTCGAGGCGCTGGTGCGCTGGGAACACCCCGTGCGCGGGCTGGTTTCGCCGGCCGAGTTCATTCCCGTCGCCGAGCGCACGGGTTTGATCGCCCAGATCGATGCCTGGGTGATGGACCAGGCCTGTCGGCAAATGTGCCTTTGGCAGCAGGCCGGTGTGGTTTTGTCATTCGTCGCGGTCAACGTCTCCAGCCGTTTGTTTGCCCGCCGCGAATTGTATGAGCAGGTCGCCCGCGTACTTCACGACACGGGCCTCGATCCGGCCTTCCTGGAGCTGGAGGTGACCGAAAGTGCGGTCATGGATGATCCGGAGGTGGCGCTGGAACAAATGCACCGTCTGCGGGAGTTGGGCGTGCGGCTGGCCATCGATGATTTCGGCACCGGTTATTCGTCGCTGCTGCGGCTCAAGCGGCTGCCCGTGCAGAAGCTCAAGATCGACCAGGGTTTTGTCGCCGGGCTGCCCTGGGATGAAGACGACGCGGCGATCGTCCGGGTAATCATTGTCCTGGCCCGCAGCATGGGCATGCAGGTGCACGCTGAAGGTATCGAGCAGCGAGAGCAGGCGGCATTCCTGCTTGAGCAGGCTTGTGAACTGGGGCAGGGCTACTGGTTTGGCCGACCGGTTGTGGCGCAACAGTTGGATTGGGATCGGGCGCCGACGATTGCCTGACAGCCTGATTGCTATTTGGTTATATAAAAATTCTTAAATAGTCTTTTTAAGAATATCCGCACTTATCTAATATTGCTCCCACGCCGCAAGCAGTGCCGCCCACTGCCAGGCATTCATTCAAGGAGCAGCAGCATGAGCGCATCCCTACGTAGCGTTGACGGCCAGGACGAAGCAACCATCTTGCGCGAGATCCAGAGTGCATTGCGTGACCTGCGCTTTGGCGCGGTGGAGATCACCGTGCATAACGCCCAAGTGGTCCAGATCGAGCGCAAGGAAAAATTCCGCTTGCAACAACCGAGTCATAAGCCGGGTTGAAGGATCACAGCCTGCGCCAGTCCCTGCCGGGGGGCTTGATGCAGGAGCTGCCGCAGGCTGCGATTGCTGTTACCGGACAACCGATTTCCAGAAGCCATAAGAACCAGAATTCCAGGAGCTTTCACCATGTCGTTGATTCGCCGTTATGCCTTGGCCGCCCTGGCCAGCGCTGTTTTTGCAGGTTCCGCGGTTGCCAAGGACTACGAGTTGCTCAACGTGTCCTACGACCCGACCCGCGAGCTGTATCAGGAATACAACGCCGAATTCGCCAGCTTCTGGAAAAAAGCCCATCCGGACGATACCGTGAAAATCCAGCAGTCCCATGGTGGTTCGGGCAAGCAAGGCCGAGCAGTAATTGACGGCCTGCGTGCCGACGTCGTGACCCTGGCCCTGGCCGGCGACATCGACGAAATCGCCAAATTGGGCAAGTCGCTGCCTGCGGACTGGCAAAAACGCCTGCCGGATGCCAGCACGCCTTACACCTCGACCATTGTGTTCCTGGTGCGCAAGGGCAATCCGAAGGGCATCAAGGACTGGGGCGACCTGATCAAGGATGACGTCTCGGTCATCACGCCAAACCCGAAGACCTCCGGCGGTGCCCGCTGGAATTTCCTCGCCGCCTGGGCCTACGGCCTGAAAGCCAACGGTGGCGACGAAGCCAAGGCCAAGGAATACGTGCAGGCGCTGTTCAAGCACGTGCCGATCCTCGACACCGGTGCCCGTGGCTCGACCATCACGTTCGTTAACAACGGTCAGGGAGACGTGTTGCTGGCCTGGGAAAACGAAGCGTTCCTGGCCCTGAAAGAGGACGGCGGCGCGGACAAGTTCGACATCGTCGTACCGTCCCTATCGATCCTCGCCGAACCGCCGGTGGCGGTGGTGGACAAGAATGCCGAGAAAAAGGGTAATGCCGAGATCGCCGAAGCGTACCTCAAGCACCTGTACAGCCCGGCCGGCCAGGAAATCGCGGCGAAAAACTTTTATCGTCCGCGTGACAAGGACGTGGCCGCCAAGTACGCCCGGCAGTTCCCGAAACTGGAGCTGGTGACCATCGACAAGGACTTCGGCGGCTGGAAAACCGCACAGCCGAAATTCTTCAATGATGGCGGTGTGTTCGACCAGATCTATCAGGCGCAGTAAGCTGCAATAGAGCGCGATTCATGTGGGAGGGGGGGGGGGGCGAAGGCGGTTGCACAG
>NZ_JBHFJB010000138.1:11763-14622 GCF_057334555.1 Pseudomonas sp. AGC41 | reverse complement strand
GCAGGCTCGCTCCCACAGGTTGCGCCCGCTCACAGGCTGGCTTTGCTAACGGGTCCCGATTTACCGTCGGGCCAGTTTTAACCAAGGACCTTTATGTCGCGTCGCATATCCCCCGTCATACCCGGCTTCGGGCTGACGCTGGGCTACACCCTGGTGTACCTCAGTCTGATTGTGCTCATACCCTTGGCGGCGATGTTCGTGCATGCCGCCCAACTCACCTGGGAACAGTTCTGGGCGATCATTTCGGCGCCGCGGGTGCTGGCAGCCTTGAAGCTCAGTTTCGGTACCGCGCTGTACGCTGCGATCATCAATGGCGTGATCGGGACGCTGTTGGCCTGGGTGCTGGTGCGCTACACCTTCCCCGGTCGCAAGATCATTGACGCGATGATCGATCTGCCGTTCGCCTTGCCCACCGCTGTGGCCGGCATCGCCCTGACGGCGCTGTACGCGCCGACTGGCCTGGTCGGCCAGTTCGCCACCGACCTGGGTTTCAAGATCGCCTACACCCCGCTGGGCATCACCTTGGCGCTGACCTTCGTGACGCTGCCGTTCGTGGTGCGCACGGTGCAGCCGGTGCTGGCCGACATTCCCCGTGAAGTCGAAGAAGCCGCCGCCTGCCTCGGCGCCAAGCCATGGCAGGTGTTCCGCCATATCCTCGTGCCGGCTCTGTTACCGGCCTGGTTGACCGGCTTCGCCCTGGCCTTTGCCCGGGGCGTGGGCGAGTACGGCTCGGTGATTTTCATCGCCGGCAACATGCCGATGAAGACCGAGATCCTGCCGCTGCTGATCATGGTCAAGCTCGACCAATACGACTACACCGGCGCCACCTCCATCGGCGTGCTGATGCTGGTGGTTTCCTTCGTCCTGTTGCTGCTGATCAACTTGTTGCAGCGGCGCATCGAAACCCCATAAGGAGGCGCGAACCATGTCCCAATCGTCTATTTCCGCCGCCTCCACCAACGCTGCCCGCCGCGGCAGCGCGGTTTCGCGGCGCATCCTGATCGGCCTCGGCTGGCTGGTTTTTGCACTGTTTCTGCTGCTGCCGCTGTTCATCGTGGTGTCCCAGGGCCTGAAGTCGGGCCTGGGAACGTTCTTCGCGGCGATCTTCGAACCCGATGCGCTATCGGCGCTCAAGCTCACCGTGTTTGCCGTGTTGATCTCGGTGCCGTTGAACCTGGTGTTCGGCGTCAGCGCCGCATGGTGCGTGAGCAAGTATTCGTTCCGTGGCAAAAGCATGCTGGTGACGCTGATCGACCTGCCGTTCTCGGTGTCGCCGGTAATCGCTGGCCTGGTCTACGTGTTGATGTTTGGTGCCCAGGGCCTGTTCGGGCCGTGGCTGTCGGATCACGATATCCAGATCGTGTTCGCGCTGCCGGGCATCGTCCTGGCGACGATCTTCGTCACCGTGCCGTTCGTGGCCCGTGAACTGATCCCGCTGATGCAGGAGCAGGGCACCCAGGAAGAAGAGGCCGCGCGCCTGCTGGGCGCCAACGGCTGGCAGATGTTCTGGCATGTGACTGTGCCGAACATCAAGTGGGGTCTGATCTATGGCGTGGTGCTGTGTACCGCCCGGGCGATGGGCGAGTTCGGCGCGGTGTCGGTGGTTTCCGGGCACATTCGCGGGGTGACCAACACCCTGCCGCTGCACGTCGAGATCCTCTACAACGAATACAACCACGTGGCCGCGTTCGCCGTGGCGAGCTTGTTGCTGATCCTGGCGCTCTTCATCCTGCTGCTCAAGCAGTGGAGCGAAAACCGAATCAACCGCCTGCGCGCCAGCGCCGCGGAGGAATAAGTCATGTCGATCGAAGTCCGTAACGTCAGCAAGAACTTCAACGCCTTCAGGGCGCTGGACGATATCAGCCTGGACATCCAGAGCGGCGAGCTGGTGGCGCTGCTCGGCCCGTCGGGCTGCGGCAAAACCACCTTACTGCGGATCATCGCCGGCCTCGAGACCCCGGACCAAGGCAACATCGTTTTCCACGGTGAGGACGTTTCCGGCCACGACGTGCGTGATCGCAACGTCGGTTTTGTGTTCCAGCACTACGCCTTGTTCCGCCACATGACGGTGTTCGACAACGTCGCTTTCGGCTTGCGTATGAAGCCCAAGAACCAGCGCCCGAACGAAAGCCAGATCGCGACCAAGGTCCATGAACTGCTGAACATGGTGCAGTTGGACTGGCTCGCCGACCGTTATCCAGAGCAGTTGTCCGGCGGCCAGCGCCAGCGTATCGCCCTGGCCCGCGCCTTGGCGGTGGAACCCAAGGTGTTGCTGCTGGACGAACCGTTCGGCGCCCTCGACGCCAAGGTCCGCAAGGAATTGCGCCGCTGGCTGGCGCGGCTGCACGAGGACATCAACCTGACCTCGGTGTTCGTGACCCACGACCAGGAAGAGGCCATGGAAGTCGCCGACCGGATCGTGGTGATGAACAAGGGCGTTATCGAACAGATCGGCTCACCAGGCGATGTGTACGAGAACCCGGCCAGCGATTTTGTCTATCACTTCCTGGGCGACTCGAACCGTCTGCACCTTGGGGAGGACCGGCATGTGCTGTTCCGTCCGCATGAAGTGTCGTTGTCGCGCTCGGAACTGGAAGACCACCACGCCGCCGAAGTGCGCGACATTCGCCCGCTTGGCGCGACCACGCGGGTAACGTTGAAGGTCGAAGGCCAGAGCGAACTGATCGAGGCCGAAGTGGTGAAGGACCACGACAGCCTGGTTGGGTTGGCGAAGGGCGAGACGCTGTTCTTCAAGCCGAAGGTCTGGCAGAAGGTTTCAAACCTTTAAAAGCTTCGCGAGCAGGGCTCGCTCCCACAAGGGATTTGTGTACGACGCCAATCCAATGTGGGAGCGAGCCC
>NZ_JBHFJB010000138.1:8798-11736 GCF_057334555.1 Pseudomonas sp. AGC41 | reverse complement strand
CCCCCCCCAAGGCGGCCTCAGGCAGCAGCTCGCTTCTGATTGACCTTTACCGGCCCGGCCTGCGCCTCGATCTGCTGTTTAAGGTCATGGCGCATGCCCAGCAGGAATCCCGCCTCGACCACGACGAACAACGGCCCGACAATCAACCCGCTGAGGTCATCGACGAACGCCGGTTTGCGTCCTTCGTAATAGTGGCCGACGAACTGGATCACCCAGCCCACCACAAACATGCCCAGGCCACTGGCCAGCCATATCGTCGTGCTTTGTGCGGCGAGCGCTTGGCCCAGCCAGACAGCCAGCCCCAGCAGCATGGTCATCAGCACACCCAGACGTAATTCCAGGCGCAGGTAGAACCAGGCACTGGCCACTGCCACCAGCAGCGCGGGGGAAATCAGCACCGAGCCAACCGGCCATCCCGGCCGTGACAACAGCACGGCGACGGCAACGAAAATCAGCGGAATACCGATGAAGTGGCTGGCGATGTTGCGTGGGTCGCGGTGATAGGCCGCGTATTGACTGAGATGATCGACGAGGCTTTTCATTGTTGTTCCTCCTGAGGTGATGCCCGCATGATGCCCAGGTTCCACCAGGCGCTCTGTCAGCTAGCCGACACTTGTCCCGGAGTTTCCATGAATACTCATCCCTGGCATGCGCACTTGATGACCGGCCACTGGTACAGCCATCTGCCCGCCGATTTACAGAATAGTCTGCTGGAGATGTCGCGGCTGCGTCGCCTGTCGCCCGGTCAGCGGTTGTTCAAGCGCGGCGATCCGCCATGTGGCGTGTACGCGGTGCTCGAAGGGGCGGTGCGGATCGGCGCCGTCAGTGAGCAGGGCAAGGAAGCGCTGTTGAGCGTCGTGGAGCCACCCTATTGGTTCGGCGAAATCAGCCTGTTCGATGGCCAGCCACGTACCCATGACGCGCAGGGGGCAGGGCAGTGCACGTTGTTGCATGTGCCTCAGGCCGGGCTGTTGGCTTTTCTCGAAGAACAACCTGGTTATTGGCGGCAGTTGGCCTTGCTGATGAGTCACAAGTTGCGCCTGACCTTCGTCAACCTCGAACACCTGAGCCTGATGCCTGCTCCGGCCCGCGTGGTCCATCGCTTGCTGATGATTGCCGAAGGCTACGGTGAAATCGAACCGGCACGCCGGGTTCTGCAACTGCCCCAGGACCAGCTGGCGTTGATGCTTTCCCTGTCGCGCCAAACCACCAACCAGATTCTCAAGGATCTGCAGGGGCAGGGCATTCTTCAGCTTGGTTACGGCGAGATCGAAATCCTCGATATCGAACGGTTGCGGCGGCTGGCTTCTACCTGAAGCCGACCACTCGTACAGATCGGGATTGCGCTACACTCGGACGAAATGAATTAAATATAGTGCATTCTGTATCTTTAATTATTTTTTGCACTGTATACGATGCGGAGTTGGCGTATGGAAACCCTTGGTGCGTTGATCAGGCGATTGCGCAAGGAACACCGTCTTTCCCAGCAGGCATTGGCTGCGCAGTACGGCATGAGCCGCGCGACGATTTCAGGAATTGAAAACAATACTATTGCTGAAGTCGGCATTCGTAAGGTCGAAGCTATTCTCAACGGCTTCGGCTATGAGTTGACGGCGATCGCCCGTCCGGCGAAGCGCCCGACGCTCGATACACTGAAAAAGGAATCTTTCCATGACTGATGAACAAGGTCTGGACAGGTTGCAAGTCACCGTCAGCGAAGCGGCTATCGGCATCCTTGGGCGAGGCCAACAGCGCAGCGATTCAGTGTTCACTTATGCGCCTGACGCATATGAGGAACAGTCGGTTTCGCTGACCATGCCAGCGCGTCTTGAGAGCTATAGCTGGGAGCCCGGCGTACCCCCGATCTTTGAAATGAACCTGCCGGAAGGTGCCTTGCGTGACGAGCTGGTGCGCCGTTTCAGTAAAGCGGTGCGGGGCTTTGACGACTTCGCCATGCTTGCCATCGTGGGACCTCATCAGCTGGGCAGGGTCGGTATTGGTCGTTTGCATACCGAGGCCGGGCCGCCCGAAACCAGTTTGGCGGACTTGTTGGTGCATGACGGGGCCGAGGGGTTGTTCGAGGATTTGCTGGACACCTACGGGCGATATTCGGGTGTTTCTGGAGTACAACCCAAAGTGTTGGTACGCGACAGCGCATCCGCTGTTGATCGCTTGACCCACCGGGGTGCTACACATCTGGTCAAGGCGTTTCGCTCGGACGAGTTCCCCGAGTTGGCCGCTAATGAATTCTTTTGCATGCGGGCCGCGATGCATGCGGGGCTTGAAGTGCCGGAATTCGAGTTGAGCGAGCGCGGAAAATTTTTGATCGTCAAGCGTTTTGATCTGCCGCGCACTGGCGAATATCTGGGCTTTGAGGACTTTTGTGTACTCAACGGCTCGCCATCGAAAGCCAAGTATGACGGTTCGTACGAAGGCGCGGCCCGGCAGATCAAGGCGTTTGTTTCGCCCCATATGCTGAATCAGGCGCTGGAGTCCTTGTTTAAAATCGTAGCCCTCTCGGCCGGATTGAAAAATGGCGATGCGCACCTGAAAAATTTCGGGGTGCTTTATGACCACTGCGGCGCGGATGCATCTATCCGGCTCGCACCCGCCTACGACCTCGTCAGCACAGCGGTTTATATTCGTAACGACAACATGGCGCTCTTGTTAGGCGGTTCCAAAGCCTGGCCGAAATATAAAATGCTGATGGGGTTTGGCCGCTCAGCCTGCAATCTGACGGAGAGGCGCTGCAAGGATCTATTGGAGCAGGTTATTCATGGAATGGACCTTGCGTTGGCCGAGATGCGTCGCTACATGGACGCTAATCAATCGTTCAGAGCAACTGGCGAGGCAATGGGCGAGGCGTGGAAGGCTGGGCTTGCACGCAGCCTCAAACCTGACAACGGCTGACCGGAGCCATCACGAGCAGGCTCGGGCC
>NZ_JBHFJB010000138.1:0-8778 GCF_057334555.1 Pseudomonas sp. AGC41 | reverse complement strand
GGTTCTGTGGGCGCCGCAGATCAAATGGGAGCGAGCTTGCTCGCGATGAGGCCGGCCCAGGCACTGTAGATCCCTACCGCAAGCCATCCCGGAATTGCCCCGGCGTCATCCCGGTCCAGCGCTTGAAGGCGCGGCTGAAGCTGCTGGTATCAGCAAAGCCCAGCAGATAACTGACCTCGCTCAACGAGCACTGCGGATCGCGCAGGTGCAGCAACGCCAGGTTTTCCCGGCACTCATTGAGCAGCGCGTCGAAGCGGCAGCCTTCGTCGGCCAGGTGTCGCTGCAGGCTGCGCAGACTCAGGTGCATGGTCTGGGCGATGTGTTCGGCGCTGGGTTCGCCTTCGGGCAGTTGTGCTTCGATGGCGGCGCGGACCTTGCGCTCCCAGGTCAACGGCTGGAGCTGGGCGAGGGTGCGCTTGAGCACGGTTTCGTTGTGTTCGGCCAGCTCCGGGTTGGCGTCGTCCAGGTGACTATCGAAATCGACGAGGCTGAACTCCAGGCAGTCGTGTCCGGCACCGAAGTGCACCGGTGAGCGGAACACTTTATGCCAAGGGGCGGGGTCTGCCGGCTCCGGTCGTCGCAGATAAACCGCCAGCGGGGCGTAATCGCGGCCGAGGCGGTTACGGCAGGTGCGCACGTAAATCGCGGCGAACGCGTCGATGGCTTCCAGGGCCGGCGCCGGACGTCCCGCCGGTACGTCGAGACTGAAGCGGTAGCGATCCTCGCCACGGCTCAGTTGCAGGGTCAGCGCATCGCTGACCACCGGGTGATAACGCACGATCCGCTCGAACACTTCCCGCAGGCTGCCGCTGGCTACCAGGGCATAACCCAGCGCATGAAAGGTGGTGGGGCTGACAAAGCGCGACACACGCAGGCCGATCGCCGGATCACCGCTGGCCTGTACCGCCAGCGCCCACAGGCGCGTGGTGGCCGAGAGCGGGTAACGGGCGTTCGGGTCATCCATCCATTGTGGGTCCAGGCCCGCCTCCAGGCACAAGGCATGGCTGTCCAGGCCCAGTGCATCGAGCTGTTTGCGCAGGGCGCGGGTCCAGCTGGCGAGGGAGGTGGGTTCCGTCATGGCAATTGGCGCTTGCGGTCAACAGGTTGGCGTCTGCGGCTATCACCCTGTGAGGCAAGGCCCGGCAGGATTAGCTCATCGATAACAGAGGATTAAGCCATGCACGGCACTTGCGCAAGCCCCGAGCGATTGAATGCACAGCAGCGCTCCGCCCATATTCGCCAGGTGGTCCTGGCCCGGGGCGAAGAATTGCGCGAGCGCTATCCGATCCTGCGGCATCAGGATGCGCTGGGCGCGGGCATCCTGGCGTTCGCCCTGGCGGGGATGACCGGCTCGGCGCTGCTCTACATCAACGGCTATCTGGCCGGCTGGGCGTGCCTGCTGCTCAACGCCTTTTTTGCGTCCCTGACCCACGAGCTGGAACACGACCTGATCCACAGTATGTATTTTCGCAAGCAGCGCGTGCCGCACAACCTGATGATGGGCCTGGTCTGGCTGGCGCGGCCGAGTACCATCAATCCGTGGATTCGCCGCCACCTGCACCTCAATCATCACAAGGTTTCCGGCAGCGAGGCGGACCTGGAGGAGCGCGCAATCACCAACGGCGAGCCGTGGGGATTGGCGCGCTTGCTGATGGTTGGCGACAACGTGATGTCGGCGTTCATTCGCCTGCTGCGAGCCAGGACCTGGGCACACAAGCGCAGCATCCTCAAGCGCACGCTGAAGGTGTATTTCCCGTTGGCGCTGTTGCATTGGGGCGCGTGGTACGTGTTTCTCGGTTTCCATGGCGCCAACGCGGTTGCCGGGCTGCTCGGCACTTCCATCGACTGGTCGACGAGCACTCTGGCAACCTTGCACGTCATCGACATCGCGGCGGTGGTGATCATCGGCCCGAATGTACTGCGCACCTTTTGCCTGCACTTCGTCAGCTCGAACATGCATTACTACGGCGACGTCGAGCCAGGCAACGTCATCCAGCAGACCCAGGTGTTGAACCCTTGGTGGCTGTGGCCGTTGCAGGCATTCTGTTTCAATTTCGGCAGCAGCCACGGCATCCATCATTTCGTGGTGAAGGAGCCGTTCTACATTCGCCAGATGACGGTGCCGGTGGCGCACAAGGTGATGCGGGAGATGGGCGTGCGCTTCAATGATTTCGGCACGTTTGGGCGGGCGAATCGGTTTTCAGCCGAGGAAGGGGTAGCTAGGGAAGAAGCGAAGGCGATCCAGGCTTAAGGACAAGAACAAGCCTATGTGGCGGGGGAGCTTGCTCCCGCTGGGCTGCGTAGCAGCCCCAGATCTAGCGGTCGCTACGCACTGGAGCGCCAGCCCGGCCGAGCGGGAGCAAGCCCCCCCGCCACAGAGAATGAATCAAGGCAGAAAACGGGTCAGAACTGATAACTCACCGTAGCCGCCACGTTGCGCTCTTCGCCCATGTAGCAATAGCTCAGGCTGGCGCACGAAGCGATGTAGGTCTCGTTAGTCAGGTTGTTCGCGTTCAGGCGCACATCCACGCCCTTCAAGCCGACCTTGCCCAGGTCATACCCCACCGAGGCATCGAACAGCGTGTACGACGGCACCTTCATGGTGTTTTCTGCGTCGGCCCAGCTGTAGCCGACATAGCGCACGCCGCCGCCCAGCCGCAGGCCGTCGAGCGTGCCGCTGTCGAATTTGTAATCGGCCCACACCGACGCCATGTGGCGCGGGGCCTGGGTCGGAGAGTTGCCTTTGTTTTCGATGATGTCGGTGGGTGTGCTCAAGGTGCTGACCATCGATTTCGAGTATTCGATATCGGTGAAGGTGTAGCTGCCCAGCACCTTGAACTGCTCGGTCAACTGCAGGTGCGCTTCCAGTTCCAGGCCTTGGGAGCGCACAGCGCCAACGGCGCGGTAGAAGTTTTCCTGGGGCAGCTTGGTCGCCAGGTTCTCCTGGTCGATGCGGAACAGCGAGGCAGTGTACAAGTCGTCGGTGCCCGGCGGCTGGTACTTCAGGCCCAGTTCCCACTGCTTGCCGTCGGTGGGCGGCAGCGGGTTGCCGGCGCTGTCGGCGTAGGAGTTGGGGTTGAATGACTCGGAGTAGCTGATGTACGGCGCCAGGCCGTTGTCGAACAGGTACAGCGCCCCGACCCGACCGGTGAGTTTGGTGCGCTTGTCGTTGATCTCGGTGCCTTCCGGGCGACCGAATTCGGCGATGCGGTTCTCGTCCGAAGTCTCGACCCAATCCTGGCGCAGGCCCAGGGAGAAGCGCCACTTGTCCATTTCGATCAGGTCTTGCAGATAGACGCCGGTCTGCTCCAGGCGCCGCAGGTAGCTGGTGGGGCTGAAGTAGCTGATCGCCGAGTTGCCATAGACCGGGTCGAAGGCGTTGATCGGCGCGAGGCTGCCGCTGGTCCAGTCGACCACGGTCTTGCGCCGCTGGTAGTCGGCGCCCATCAGCACGGTGTGTTTGGTGGCGCCGGTGAAGAATTCCGCCTGGAGCATGTTATCGACGATGAAGGCGTGGAGCTTTTCTTCAGCGCCGGTGTAATAGCGGTTCAGCTCGTTGCTGGTCGGCGTGGTCCAGTCGTAGGCATAGACCTGGTCGTTGCTGACGTCAGAATCCAGGTAGCGGAAGTTCTGCCGGGCGGTGAAGACGTCGTTGAAACGGTGTTCGAACTGATAGCCGAACGACTGCTGGTCACGTTCGTAGCCGTCGACGCCAGGCTCGCCTTCGAAGAAGTTCTCCGAAATCCGCCGGCCGTTGCGCTTGTGCAAGGTGCCGTTCGCCGGCATGCCGCCGTGGTAACCGCCGTCGGGGTCATGCTGCAGGTAGGCTTGCAAAGTCAGCGAGGTATCTTCGCTGAAGTCGATGCTCACCGTGGGCGCGAGGGCGAAGCGCTTTTCCTTGTTGTGGTCGAATTGCGTGTCGGACGTATCGGCCAGGCCGACCAGGCGGTAGGCGATGCGCTTGTCGTCATCCACCGGGCCGCTGAAGTCGAAGCCCATGCCGCGCTGGCCTTGGGTACCGACCGTGGCCTGGATCTGGTGATAGGCCTCGTACAGCGGTTTCTTGCTGGTGAGCGCCACCAAGCCACCCGGCGAGCTACGGCCATAGAGCACCGAGGACGGGCCCTTGAGAATGTCGACCCGCTCGAGGAAATACGGATCGACCTGAATCGAACTGTAGGTGCCGCTGTCACCCATCGACTTCAGACCGTCCAGGTAGATGTTGTCCACCGAGCCATCGTTGAAGCCGCGCATCGCCACGTAGTCGTAGCGGTGGGTCGCGCCATAGGGATTGGTCAGCACGCCGGGGGTGTAGCGCATGGCCTGGGACACGGTCTGCGCGCCCTGGTCGTCCATTTGCTCGCGCGTGACCACCGATACGCTTTGCGATGTTTCCCGCAGGGCGGTACTGGTCTTGGTCGCCACCTGGCTGTGGGTGGCGTTGTAGCCTTCCATGCTGCCGAGGGCGTTACCCAGGGCGAAGCCTTTGACGTCGGTGGTCGGCAACGCCAACGTGCTGTCGGGGGCCGTGGTTTGCAGCACATAGCTGCCGCCATCCTGACTGACGGCGACCAGCCCGGAGCCGCTGAGCAAGTGCTGCAGGGCCTGGTCCGCCGAGTATTCGCCTTTCAGGCCTGGGGACTGGACGCCGCTGGTTTGCGCGGGGGTGCTTGCCAGAGTGATGCCGGCCTGGCGGGCAAACTGGTTGAGTACCTCGCTCAATGGGCCGGCGGCTATGTTGTAGCTCTGGCGGCCGGCGATCGCGCCATCCTGCGCCGCGACAGCGGACATCGGTAGGGCGCCGACACCGAGCGCGGTGCTCAACAGCGCGGCGCGGATGGCCTGGCGCAGCGGGCCGGTGGGCGAGGAACAGCCGAGGGAAGTCTGGAGAGTCACGCGCTCAGTCATTGTAGGTTTCCGTTGGAGTCGCTGGAGGCAGATAAGCGTTGCTTACTGTCCTAGCCGGACGCCCGCGCAAAACCCGCCAAAAAAAATCAGGCCGCACGCTCCACCGTGATCCACCAGCGGGTTCGGTAGTGTATTTGCACCGGGAGCGTGTGCGGCAGGACGGCCAGCAGCTTGTCGGTGTCTGCCAGGCGGAAGACGCCTGACAAGCGCAAATCGGCGATCGAGGCGGCGCATTTCAGATAGCCCCGACGGTAGCGTCCCACTTCGTTGAGGAAGTCTTCCAGGCGCATGTTGCGCGTGACGATCAAACCGTCCGCCCAGGCGCCGGCGTCCATGTCCAGGGGGGGCGCGAGCGTCGCGATGGAGGCGCTGATCAGGTAGCTCTGTCCAGCTTCCACCTGGATCGGGGCACCGTCGCTACCCACATGTGAGCGGATGGCGACGTGTCCGCTGGTGACACTCAGGCGCGTGCAGTCGTTGTCCTGGCGCACGACGAAGCGGCCCTCCAGCCCCTCGAACAAGGCGTGGCGGCTTTTTACCAGTAATGGGCGTCCGGGATCGCGGCCGCAGGTGAGCATGATTTCGCCGCGCGTCAACGTGATCAGGCGTTGCGAAGCCGTGTAGTCAAGGTCGGCCGCGCTGTTGGTATTGAGCTCCAGTCGCGTGCCGTCAGGCAGTTGGAAGCCACGTCGTTCGCCGGTGGCTGTGGCGAAATCGGCGCTCCACGGCTGCCAGCCCAGGTCCTTGCCCAGCCAGGCGGCGCAGCCCATCACCGCCACGCCGGACAACAGCTTCAGGGCCTGGCGCCGGCCGAGGCGCTGGGCGCTGGTCTCCAGGGTATCGAGGGCAGTCCGGGCGCCAGGTACCGCCCGCAGGCTGGAAGTCAGTTCGCTGTGCAGCGATTGCACCCGTTGCCACGCCAGTTCGTGGTCATGGTGAGCGATGCGCCAGGCCTCGCACTGTTGGCGCAGGGCCGGGTTGGCGGCATGGTTGCGCAGGCGCAGCAACCAATGGATCGCTTGCTTGACCACCTGCTGTGATGGGCCCCGGCCCGAAGGCTGGTCCATCGGTTCAATCTTCATAGCGCAGTACATAGCAGTGGTACAACGCGTCGGCAACGTAGCGTTCCACCGAGCGCAGGGAAATGCCCATCTGTTCGGCAATCTGCTTGTAGGTCAGGCCTTCGCACTGGGCCAGCAGGAACGCCTTGCGCACTTTGGGCTTGAGGCCTTCGAGCATCCGGGCGATGGCCTCCAGCAGCTCCAGGATCAATGCCTGGGCTTCAGCGCCGGGCGTTTGCGCCTCCGGCAGGTGCGCGATGGTCTCAAGGTAGGCGCGTTCGATTTCCTCTCGACGCCAATGGTCGATCACCAAGCCCTGGGCGATGGTGCGCAGAAAGGCGCGCGGGGCCTTGAGTTCCAGGCGTTCGGTGCGTTGCAGCAGGCGCACGAAGGTGTCCTGAGCCAGGTCCGCCGCATCGGCGGCATTGCCCAAGCGGTTGCGCAGCCATGCGTGGAGCCAGCCGTGATGGCTGCTGTAGAGCGCCTGTACTGCAAACTGGGGGGATGACATGAACGCGACGGCCTGGAGTCACAAATGATAATAGGTCGCATTGTCATCAGCGCGGATCAATTTTGCAACCACCATTCATTCGCCTGCGGGCGCCATGGCATGCCGACCTGCCGTTCCGTCGGACAATCGAACAGCGGCCTAATTTTTTGTAGGCATTGGCCGACAGAGTGATATAGGTGCACCAAAATGGAGCGGATCCAATATCGCGCCCCCCGGTTACATGGCAGTTGCACTCCACTACCTGCATAAGAAGCCCATCCATGAATCTGAAGTTCAGTCACAAAATCCTCCTGGCCGCCTCTGGTGTGGTGGTCCTGGCTTTTGCCCTGTTCACGCTCTACAACGATTATCTGCAGCGCAACACCATCGGTCGCAGCCTGGAGTCGTCCATCGAGCAATCCGGCGACCTGACGGCCAGCAGCGTCCAGAACTGGATGAGCGGCCGTGTGCTGGTGTTGGAGAACCTGGCGCAGAACATTGCGCACCAGGGCGCCGGGGCCGATTTGCCGGGGCTCGTCGACCAGCCGGCCTTGACCGCGAATTTCCAGTTCACCTATGTCGGCCAGAACACCGGCGTTTTCACTCAGCGGCCTGACGCCAAGATGCCCGACGGCTACGATCCGCGTCAGCGCCCCTGGTACAAGCAGGCGGTCGCGGCCGATAAAACCATGCTGACGCCACCCTACATGGCGGCCGTTGGCGGTCTGGTGGTGACCATTGCCCTGCCGGTCAGGCACAACGGTGAGCTGCTCGGCGTGGTGGGCGGTGACCTGAGTCTGGAAACCCTGGTGAAGATCATCAACTCGGTGGATTTCGGCGGCATCGGCCATGCATTCCTGGTCAGCGGCGACGGCCAGGTGATCGTCAGTCCGGACAAAGACCAGGTGATGAAAAACCTCAAGGACATCTACCCGGGCACGCCGGTGCGCATCGGCAAAGGCGTTCAGGAAGTCGAATTGAATGGGGAGGACCGCATCCTTTCGTTTACTCCGGTGGCAGGCTTGCCGAACGCCGAGTGGTATATCGGCCTGTCGATCGACAAGGCCAAGGCCTACGCGCCGCTGAGCCATTTCCGTACGTCTGCGTTGATTGCGATGTTCGTCGCGGTGGCGGCGATCGCGTTGCTGCTGAGCCTGCTGATCCAGGTCTTGATGCGTCCGTTGACCACCATGGGCCGCGCCATGCAGGACATTGCCCAGGGCGAAGGCGACCTGACCCGCCGTCTCGTCGTGCAGGGCAAGGATGAGTTCGCTGTGCTGGGTGGATCGTTCAACCAGTTCGTCGAGCGCATCCATGCATCGATCGCCGAAGTGTCTTCGGCCACGCGGCAGGTGCACGATTTGTCGCAACGGGTGATGACATCGTCCAACGCCTCGCTTGTCGGCTCGGATGAGCAGAGCGCCCGCACCAACAGCGTGGCCGCTGCGATCAACCAGTTGGGCGCCGCGACCCAGGAAATCGCGCGCAATGCCGCCGATGCTTCGCAACAGGCCAGCGGCGCCAGCGAGCAAGCCGACGACGGTCGCCAGGTGGTGGAAAAAACCATCCATGCGATGACCGAGCTGTCGCAGAAGATCAGTTTGTCGTGCACCCAGATCGAAACCCTGAACGCCAGCACCGACAACATCGGGCACATCCTCGATGTGATCAAGGGCATCTCCCAGCAAACCAACCTGCTGGCCTTGAACGCCGCCATCGAAGCGGCCCGTGCCGGTGAAGCCGGGCGCGGCTTCGCCGTAGTGGCCGATGAGGTGCGCAACCTGGCGCACCGCACGCAGGAATCGGCTGAAGAAATCCACAAAATGATCACATCGCTGCAGGTCGGTTCCCGTGAAGCGGTGACCACCATGAACGCCAGCCAGGCCTCCAGCGAAGAAAGCGTGGAAGTGGCCAACCAGGCCGGCCTGCGCCTGGTCAGCGTGACTCAGCGTATCGGTGAGATCGACGGCATGAACCAGTCGGTGGCTGCCGCGACCGAAGAACAGACCGCCGTGGTGGAAACCCTCAACATGGACGTCAGCCACATCAACCTGCTGAACCAGCAGAGCGTCGCCAACCTCAACGAAACGCTGAAGGATTGCGACGCCTTGTCCCAACAAGCCAATCGGCTGAAGCAACTGGTGGACAGCTTCAAGATCTGATTCAGCCGAACCAGCGCCATTGCGAGCAGCCTAAGCACGGCTCTCCATGGGATTACTTGTGGCGAGGGAGCTTGCTCCCGCTGGCCTGCGAAGCGGGCCCTGGCATTTCTCCAGGCGGACCGCAGCAGCCGGTTTGGCGACTGCTGCGCAGCCGAGC
>NZ_JBHFJB010000137.1:0-17014 GCF_057334555.1 Pseudomonas sp. AGC41 | reverse complement strand
CATTGGACTTCGGCAGGCAGACACAAATCATCCCACCTTTCGCCTAGACCATTTCAGCGCCCAGGCAAATCCTCATCCGTCAGCTGAAACGTCCTCGGGGCAAAGCCAAACCGTTGACTGGCCTGGGAGTGGTCGAACACCAGGTCCTGGTTCATCCGCGCCACCAGCGCGCTGGAAAGGTGCCGGTAGCGTGGCAGGCAGCGCATGATCGAAACGCCCCAACCCAATGCCTTGGCTGGGAGGGGCACTGTTCGAACTGGGCGTGCCATGGCCTGGAAGACGCGCCGCACCATGGTGTGATACGGCAAGATTTCTCCCCCCGACAGGTTGTAGCCTCCACTAGGCAACTCAGGCTTGTTCATGGCCGACAGGCATGCCTGGATCACGTCATCGCCATGCACTGGCTGGCGCAACCCGGTGCCGCCACCGATCAGTGGGAAAAATCCAAAGCGCTGGATGAAACGAGCGATTTCCGAAATATTCTTGTCGCCACCAAAGCCATAGATCAGGGTCGGTCGCATGATCACCCATTCGATCTGCCGTTCGGCCGCCCACTGCTCAAGTCGTTCTTCCGCACGTATCAAGCGTTGCGCCACGTCCCTTTCCCGAGAGTCAGGCGACGCGTGCTTGGCAAAACGGCTGGTGGAAGACAGGACGACAACGCGTTTGACGTGGGTGCTGGCAAGGCGCTCCAGATAGTCGCACAACACCCAGATGGGAGCGAAGGACAGCAAGGTGTCCAGCGTCAGTCCCTTCCAGTCGTCAGCCTCTCGCCAAGCCACTCCTGGGCAGGCGCAAACCTTGGACAGGCTTCGAGTGAAGGCGCTTGTCGAGTGACCGTGCTGTACCAGCAATGACAGGGCGCGCTGGCCCAGGAAACTGGAAGCGCCCAGTATGCCTACCCGCAATCTCATGGGTTCCATGCATTTTTAAACCGGGTCGTCGCGTGGCGAAGGACCACCAGGCTGAATCGAAACCAGACCCCGATCACCACGCTGATCCATAGGATGGCGGGGTATTTGCGGCGGAAAAACTTGCGATAGAAACGCAGGAATCCCAAGTGTTTGTGCCATTCGACAAAATACGGTCGATGGCGACTGCAGCCTCCAAAGACATGCGTCACCTGCGCATCCGGTACAAACAAAACACGCCAGCCGGCCTGATGGAAGCGCATGCACCAGTCCAGGTCCTCGCAATGCAGGAAATAATCTTCGTCCCACATTCCTACGCTCTCGATCGCTTCGCGCTTGACCAGCATGCAGGCCCCTGAGATGGCTTCAACGGCTACGGGCGCGCTGGGTAGCGGATCCTTGTGCAGTAAAAAATCAGACAGGATCGATGGGAAAAACATCGACAGCCGTGAAAGTCCGAAAGCCCGCATGAAAGCGCGCCTGGGCGTCGGGAACACCCGGCGTCCACCGGCTTGCTCGCTGCCATCCGGATTGCACAGCAACCCTCCGACCATGCCAACTTCCGGCGCGCTGCGCAGCGCCAGGAGCAAGCGGTCCATGGCGTTGGCTGCCAAAACCGCGTCGGGATTCAAGAAAAATAGATTAGCGGCCGCTGACAGGCGGGCACCCTGATTACACGCCACCGCGAAGCCGAGGTTGGTGGCATTGCGGACGATTTCAAGCGAGTCGCCGCCGACGTGGGTACGCTCCAGCCGCACCAGGCTGTCATCCTGAGAATTGTTGTCCACTACGATCACTTTGGCAGCGCCGGCGGCAAACGCCGATGCTACACACGCCAGCAAAAGCTCACCGGCGTTGTAATTGACAACGATGACATCGCACTCGCCGCATAAAGATGATTTCGCCGACCCATCGATAGCGCGCAGATCCATTGCTTTCAATTCATTATTCCCTGCACAAACCTGAATACATATGGAATCGCAACTACACAGGTTTGTATTTCAAGATAGCAGGTCCGCGCCCTTCGACCAGTTTTTGACCGGTTGTTGCGCTCCGGGCCAGTCAAGTCCGGCACAGTTGTCGCGGTCAATGCGACAACTGTCGCAAGCCGACGCAACCGCTGAGCCGCTATAAAAGCCCCGTACCACGGGGCCTGCAGCAATATCTACAACGGTGGCATGAGGGTTGCTCCTCTCCTGATGCGCAGCGCAATGGCTTCGCTACTAATAAGAACCAGGAGTCTCCCATGACACAGATCGGCCTCGCCGTGCCTACTGCTTCTGCGAACGCGTCCCTGCGCGTTCCCCTCAAGACCTTGTTTATCGTGCTGGCACTTACCCTCAATGCTGCCCCAGGCTGGGCGCAGGATATGCCGGCGAACGTCGACGGCAAACGCATCATCGGCGCCGATCAGGAACCCGGTAATTGGATGAGCACCGGCCGTACCTACGACGAGCAGCGCTACAGCCCCCTGAAGAACATCAGCGACCAGAACGTTGGCCAGCTGGGGCTCGCGTGGAGCTACAAGCTCGATCTGGATCGCGGTGTCGAGGCCACGCCGATCGTCGTTGATGGCGTGATGTACACCACCGGTCCGTTTTCCGTGGTCTACGCCCTGGATGCGCGCGACGGCAAGCTGATCTGGAAGTACGACCCCAAGTCCGATCGCAACCGCGCGGGCGAGGCCTGTTGCGATGCGGTCAACCGCGGTGTCGCGGTATGGAAGGGCAAGGTCTACGTGGGCGTGCTTGATGGCCGCCTGGAGGCGATTGATGCGAAGACCGGCCAGCGCGCCTGGTCGGTGGACACCCGCGCCGATCACTCGCGCAGCTACACCATCACCGGGGCCCCGCGGGTGGTCAACGGCAAAGTGGTGATCGGCAACGGCGGCGCCGAATTCGGCGTACGCGGTTATGTCACCGCCTATGACGCCGAAACCGGCAAGCAGGCCTGGCGCTTCTTCACCGTACCGGGTGACCCCAAGCTGCCGCCCGAAGACAAGGCCATGGCCATCGCCGCCAAGACCTGGCACGGCGATGCCTACGTGGCCCAGGGCGGTGGTGGTACGGCCTGGGACTCTTTCGCTTTCGACCCGGACTTGAACCTGCTGTACATCGGCGTGGGAAATGGTTCGCTGTGGGATCCGAAATGGCGTAGCCAGGCCAAGGGTGACAACCTGTTCCTGTCATCCATCGTCGCGGTCAATGCCGACACCGGCGAGTACGCCTGGCACTACCAGACCACGCCAGGAGACGCCTGGGACTACACCGCCACCCAGCACATGATCCTGGCGGAACTGCCGATCAGTGGAAAGCCGCGCAAGGTCCTGATGCAGGCGCCGAAGAACGGTTTTTTCTACGTGATCGACCGCGCCACGGGTGAGCTGCTGTCGGCCAAGGGCATCGTGCCGCAAAGCTGGACCAAGGGCATGGACATGCAGACTGGCCGGCCGATCGTCGACGACGAGAACGCTGCGTACTGGAAGGATGGCAAGCGCAAACTGGTCACGCCGGCATTCTGGGGCGCCCACGACTGGCAACCAATGTCCTACAACCCGAACACGGGCCTGGTGTATATCCCGGCGCACATTATGTCGGCCTACTACGAGCACATTCCCGAGGCGCCGAAGCGCAACCCGTTCAAGAGCATGTACCAGTTGGGCCTGCGCACCGGGATGATGCCGGAGGATGCCGACGGGCTGCTGGAAATGGCCAAGGGCTGGTCGGGCAAACTGATTGCGTGGGACCCGGTCAAGCAGCAGCCGGCCTGGGAAGTGCCTTATGTGACGATCTTCAACGGCGGCACCTTGAGCACCGCTGGCAACCTGGTGTTCGAGGGCAGCGCCGACGGCCGGGTAATCGCCTACGCCGCCGACACCGGCAAGAAGCTCTGGGAGCAGCCGGCGGCCAGTGGCGTCATGGCCGCGCCGATTACCTACAGCGTCGACGGTGAGCAATATGTCACCTTCATGGCTGGCTGGGGCGGGGCCTTCTCGACGTTCGCCGGGGCTTTGTCCCTGCGCGCCGGGGTACGGCCGTTCTCCCAGGTGCTGACCTACAAACTGGGCGGCACCGCGAAACTCAACGAGCCGGCGCCGCTTGCCGACACGCCGAAACCGCCGCCACTGACCGCTGACATGGCGGCGGTGGACGCCGGCGGCAAGCTCTATGACGGCTACTGCTCGCAGTGCCACGGCATCCATGCCGTCAGCGGTGGCGTGCTGCCGGACCTGCGCAAGCTGACCAGCGAAAAACACCAGATGTTCCTCGGCATTCTTTATGGCGGCCGAGTACCTGACGGCATGCCGTCCTTTGCCGATGCCTTCACGCCGGAACAGGTGGAGCAGATTCATCAATACCTGATCAAGCGTGCCCACGACCTGCAGCAGGAAGGCGGCGTCTGGAAAACCTTCAGCGCCAAATGAACGCCCGCGACGCAGGGGCTGGTGCGCCTCTGCATCGCTTTCGACACTGACCGCGAGAGCAGACCCATGACCGAGATCATCGATTACCAGAACTTCATCGCCAACGCCTTTGTTCCCAGCGACCCAAGCATTGACGTGCATAACCCGGCCAACGGGCGGTTGCTGGCGCGGGTGCCGCAAGCCAGCGGCGAACAGGTTGAGGCAGCCATTGCCGCTGCGCGCAAGGCGCAGAAAACCTGGGCGGCCCGCCCGGCCATCGAACGCGCCGGTTACCTGCGCAAGATCGCCAGCAAAGTGCGCGACAACGCCGAGCGCCTCGCCCATATCATCACCGCCGAACAAGGCAAGGTGCTGGGGCTGGCGCGGGTCGAGGTCAACTTCACCGCCGACTATCTGGATTACATGGCCGAATGGGCGCGGCGCCTTGAAGGCGAGGTGCTGACCAGCGATCGCGCCGGCGAAAGCATCTTCCTGCTGCGCAAACCCCTGGGTGTGGTGGCCGGCATCCTGCCGTGGAACTTCCCGTTCTTCCTGATCGCACGCAAGATGGCGCCGGCGCTGGTGACCGGCAATACCATCGTGATCAAGCCCAGCGAAGAAACCCCGATCAACTGCTTCGAGTTCGCCCGCCTGGTGGCCGAGACCGACCTGCCAGCAGGCGTGTTCAACGTGATCAGCGGCACCGGCGCAACGGTAGGACATGACCTGACCTGCCATGCCGGCGTCGACCTGATCAGCTTCACCGGCAGCGTCGGCACCGGCTCGCGAATCATGGCTGCGGCGGCACCGAACATCACCAAGCTGAACCTGGAGCTCGGCGGCAAGGCCCCGGCGATCGTGCTGGCGGACGCCGACCTGGTGCTGGCGGTCAAGGCGGTCACCGCGTCGCGGGTGATCAACAGCGGGCAAGTCTGCAACTGCGCAGAGCGGGTGTACGTCGAACGCAAGGTTGCGGATCAATTCATCGAGCAGATCGCCGCGTCGATGGCCGCGACCCGCTACGGCGACCCGCTGGCCGAAGACAATCTGGACATGGGCCCGCTGATCAACCAGGCGGCGCTGGACAAGGTTGCGCAAATGGTCCGGACCGCCACGGGGCAGGGGGCCGAAGTGGTCACCGGCGGCGCGGTGGCCGACAAGGGCCAGGGCTTTCATTATCAGCCGACGGTGCTGGCCGGGTGTGGCAGTGAGATGGCGATCATGCGCGAGGAGATTTTCGGCCCGGTATTGCCGATCCAGATTGTCGATGACCTGGACGAAGCCATCGCCCTGGCCAACGCCAGCGAATACGGCCTCACCTCATCGATCTATACCCGCAGCCTGAGTTCGGCGATGCGCGCCAGCCATGAACTGGATTTCGGCGAAACCTACATCAACCGGGAGAATTTCGAAGCGATGCAGGGCTTTCATGCGGGGGCGCGCAAATCCGGTATCGGCGGCGCGGATGGCAAGCATGGCTTGTACGAATACACCCATACCCACGTGGTTTACATTCAAATCTGATCCATGACCTGCGCCTGGAAGTGCCGGCTCCCCGCCTGATGCTGTCCAAGGGAAACCGCCGATCCTGTGGCGAGGGAGCTTGCTCCCGCTGGGTTGCGAAGCAACCCCAAACCTGGCGAACGCGGAGCATCAGATGCACCGCAGCCGCTGGTTTACGACTGCTTCGCAGCCGAGCGGGAGCAAGCTCCCTCGCCACGGGGCTGTCGAAAGCCTTCGAGTAACATCAGGGCTGATCGTTGGGCGCGATGACGCCGTGCTTTTTCATCTTGCGGTACAGCGTCGAGCGCGAAACGCCGAGTTCGGTGGCGGCGGCGCTGATGTTCCAGCGCTGTCGGCGCAAGGTGCTCAGCAGGTGACGGGCCTCCTCGCTCCCGAGTTGTTCTCCCAGATTGCTGGTCAACGGTTGGGCGCTGCCAGGCAATCGCAGCGTCTGCGGTGCGAGCAATTCGCCGGGCAGGCAATCCAGGTCGATCACGCCGTCTTCCGCCAGGGCCACCGCGTAACGCAGGCTATTGAGCAACTGGCGAATGTTGCCGGGCCACGGGTAGTCCACCAGGCATTGGCGGGCATCGGCGTTCAACCGTAACCCACGGGCGCCAGGCTGGGCGGCGAGCAACTTGTCGATCAGCTCGGCCCGGTCACTGCGTTCGCGCAAGGCCGGCAGCGCCAGGTTCATGCCGGCGAGGCGATAGAACAGGTCCTCGCGAAAGCGCTTGTCGCCGATCATCGCCTGCAGGTCCTGGTGTGTGGCCGAGATCACCTGGACATCCAGGGTCACCGGCACCTCGGCCCCCAGAGGCGAGATTTCACGCTCCGCCAGCACCCGTAGCAAACGCGTCTGCAAATGGGCGGGCATATCGCCGATTTCATCAAGGAACAGGGTGCCGCCGTTCGCCAGCTCCAGTTTGCCTTTCATGCCTTTGCGGTTGGCGCCGGTGAAACTGCCGGCGCGATAGCCGAACAGCTCGCTCTCGATCAAGGTTTCCGGAATCGCCGCGCAGTTCAATGCCACGAAAGGCCCGGCGCGACGCTGGCTGGCCTGGTGAATGGCGCGAGCGAAGGCTTCCTTGCCGGTGCCGGTCTCGCCGGTAATCAGGATCGGGATGCCCTTGTCGATCACCTTGCGCACGCGTCGCACGTTCTGTTGCAGCCGGGCGTCGAGACCGGCGAGTTGCTGCAGATCCGGTTGAGCCTCAGGGGCAGGGCGGGCGACGGGCGGCGGGCGGTGCCGTTCGGAAGGGATACGCAGGCCGACGTCCAGCAATGCTTCATCCTGACGACGGCGCAAGCGCACGCCCTGGGCGCCGCCATTGGTGAGCCGGAGCAGTTCATCCACTGTGGCCGGGAGCAGGCTGTCAATGAGCGTGCCGAGCAGCGCCGGCTGTTCTGCCAGCTCCAGGGCGACAAACGCGGCACGGTTGGCGCCGATGACGCGACCACTTTCATCGAGCGCGAGCAGTTGCTCGTTGGCCAGGTCGGCGATCTCGTCGATGGGTTTGAGGGACAGGGTCAAGCGGTCGCGATAACGCTGGCGAAAGTCTGCGTTCTCGATCAGCCGCGCGTACATGATCACCAGTTGCAGCGTGAGGTACTGGCTTTCCCGAGGGCCCTCGTTGTTCATGCAGGTCGCATTGAGGCAGCCGCGTAACAAGCCTTGGGCGTCGAAGATCGGCGCCACCGAGCAGCTCAGGCTGAAATTCGATGCAAGGAAGTGCTCCTCACGATGAATGATCAACGGCTGCGCCGCCGCCAGGGTAGTACCGATGCCGTTGGTGCCCACCGCCGACTCGTCCCACTGCGCGCCCACTACCAGCCCCGATCGGGTGTAAATGTCGTGCTGGCTGGGGAGTCGGGAATCCAGGGTAATGCCGTGCTCGTCGCTCAGCAGTACGGCAAAACCGGCTGGCACCACGCGCTGGGCCAGGCCGCTGACGCCCTGGCTGGCGATGGCAAGATATTGCTGGTGCTGTTCCTGATGACGCCGTATGGCCTCGGCGCTGAGGATATTCTTGCGGCTTGGCGCGCCAGGATCGAGCCGGTGCTCCACGACGCTGCGGTACCAGGATTGCGCAATGACCCCGTCCGGCCTGAGGCCGCGCCCGGAGAAGTGGTCGTTGACGAACGCCGCGAGTTCGCCGGGGATCGTCTGCGTGTCATGCAGGGTCATGAATTGCTCCATCAGGCGTGAGGCCCATGAAGGGCCTTCACGGCGATCTTGTTATTGGACGGTGGTCGCCGTTGCAAGTATCTACCATAGACGCTGGAGCGCGGATTTTCAGCCTCTGGAATGTTCGCCATTGATGCTCAGGCGTTCTCGCCGCGTGAAATCACCTGGCGCCGGGCACCGATGGGAGCAGGAACCCGAGCACCTCGTCAATCAGGAGCTCTGGCGCTTCCTCTGCAATGTAATGCCCCGACGGCAAGGCTTTTCCCCGGACGTCGCTGGCCACCTTTTGCCATTCGCCAAGCGGATCGAAGCAGCGGCCCACAACGCCGTCAGCTCCCCACAGGGCGAGTAACGGCAGGGAGAGTTTCCTGCCAGCTTGCAGGTCGCTCTTGTCGTGCTCCAGATCGATACTGGCACTGGCCCGGTAGTCTTCGCACACGCCATGGGCGGCACCGGGAAGTTTCAGGCATCGTAAGTACTCGGCGAGCGCCGCTTCGGTGAAAGGGGCCATGCCCGCGCTGCGAGCACCCATGACGCTGCGCAGGTACAGCGCCGGGTCTGCTTCAATGAGCGTTTCGGGAAACGGCGCTGGGCGAATCAGGAAGAACCAGTGCCAATAGGCGCGGGCGAAGGTTTCATTGGTCTGCTCGTACATCGCCAGCGTCGGAGCAATGTCCAGGATGATCAAGCGTTTTACTGCGTCCGGATGATCCATCGACATCCGACAGGCGACCCGTGCGCCTCTGTCGTGAGCCAGCACATCGAACTTTATGAACCCCAGTTCGCGCATCAGCTCCACCCCGTCCAGCGCCATCTGCCGTTTGGAGTAGGCCAGGTGCTGCGCGTCGCTCGGCGGTTTTTCGCTGTCACCGTAGCCCCGAAGATCCGCCGCCACCACGGTGAAATGTTGCGCCAGCGGCTCGGCGATCTTGTGCCACATCACGTGAGTCTGAGGATGGCCGTGAAGCAGTAGCAAGCCTTGGCCACTGCCGCCTTTGCGGTAGTTGACGGTGATACCGTTGACGTGGCACCGACCCGATTCAAATGAGGCAAACATCGCTCGAAACTCCTGTTGGTTGTTGTTCCCATTCTAGGGCGAGCGCGCTGTCGTACGAAGGTACGGCGTGTGAAAGCTTTCTTCACGAATCGTGTGCAGCAGGGTTTCATCGTACCCTCAAAAACCCACGCAACGCGCGGGCGATGTCGAGGGCTGACTGATCTGCGATTCGCCCAGGCACCTGGTCGTACATATGCGGCGCGCCAGGGTAGAGGTGAAGCTCCACGGCAACCCCCGCGCGCACCAGCCTCATTGCGAAGTCGACATCCTCGTCGAGGAACAGGTCTTGTGAGCCGACTGAGATGAACGTCGGCGGCAGGTTGCGCAGCTCGGCTTGCAGGGCCGGTGAAAACAGACCGACACGCTCATCGGCCAGGGTGTAGCTGCCGCGAAGGCACTCCCAGCAGAACTGATTGGGCGCCGGCAACCAGCTGAACGTGCCCGTGTCCCGGCTCGGGTACGGTGAGCTCACTGAGCCGGTGCGGTGGTCGAGCATGGGATAGATGAGCACCTGGCCGGCAAGGGGGTACAGGGCCCGGTCGCGAGCCGCGATGGCCAATGCCGCGGCGAGCCCGCCGCCGGCGCTATGTCCCATCACCACCACACGCCGGGGATCCAGGCGCAGCTCGTGGCGGTTTTCAAACAGCCAGCCCAGCGCGCTATAGCAGTCTTCAAGGGGGATCGGGAAAGGGTGTTCGGGGGCCAGTCGATAATCCACGGCAACAATCATCGCGCCCAGTTCATCGGCCAGGTCGGCCAGATAATCATCGGCCATCTCGGGCTTGCCGAGTACGAAGCCACCGCCATGGATGGACAGGATCGCCGGCAGGTTCGTGTTTGGTGGAGCTTCTTTCGGCTTGTAGATACACAGGCGCAGGCGTTCGGTATCGGCACCTGTGATCCAGCAGGTCTCGCACCGCGCGCTGTGCGCGGGCTTGAAGGTCGAGTGTACTCGGGCGCGGATGGCCGGCAGCGTGCTCAGCGACCATTGCTCCGTACCAGAAGCCACCAGGCCATTGAATGCAGGGTCGAGAAATCCGTCAGGCTTCAAGGTTACGCTCCCCTTGGCGTCGAGCGCGGGGGGCACTCAGGTGCCCCGCGCGTTGCAGGTTACAGCCAGGCTTTGACTTGCGCGCAAACCGCCTGGGTGGAAATACCATAGCGATCATGCAAGGTCGGCAGGGCTCCGGCATCAAGGAAAGCGTCCGGCAAGGCTATCTGCCTGAACGTTGGCGTGACGCCATTGCGCAACAGCACCGTCGCCACCGCTTCGCCCAGCCCGCCAATGATCGAACTGTCGCCACCGAGCGTGCGGCCAGCGACGTGAGCCTCGATTGCCTGCGATTGCACTCGGCGCCGAGCTTCGGATTGTTGTGGTTGATGCCCCGGCTGGAAGCGTTCCGCGCGGCCAATCCGGATATCCAGATCAACCTGTCGTGCTCTTACGAGTCGCTGCATTTCAGCCGGGACAAGATTGACGTGGATATCCGCCACGGCACCGCGAACTGGCCCAGTTACGAAGTCCGCACGGTACAGAATGAAACCTTCGCGGTGCTCGCTTCGCCGAAGTTGCTCGGACAATATCCGATCCGCCGGGCGTCCGATCTGTTGGATTGCGACCTGGTGCTCTCCGAGGCGACGTTGCTTAAATGGCCGCAATGGTTCGCCCAGCACGGCCTGGCGCGCCCGGAAAAACCTTACGCATTGAGCTTCGACCGCTCGTACATGTCGCTGGAAGCCGCCAGCCATGGGCTGGGATTTGCCCTGGAAAGCACCTTGCTGGCCAAAAAGTATCTGGCCTCCGGCAGCCTGGTCGAAGTGGCACCGGAGACCCTTAGCGCGCCCGTGGCCGCCCATCACCTGGTGTTTCCAAAAGCACACTCCGGCTTCCCGCGTGTCCGGCGTTTTCTGGAATGGATGGAAAGTGAGCTGGGGCAGGGGTTTGTGTATTGAGTGCGAGGCCCCAGCACCTTGAGCGTCGCATGTCTACGCGGCGGATGCTTTAGTTGCCTGGAATTGGTGCGCGAAGGTTATCGAAAAATAATCGCCTCGGGCTGTCGATTTGCCTCATTACCATTCGATTAACCTGCAGAGCCGCCACACGGACGGCTTGTTCCATCTATTCTGAGGAGATATGAGCATGGGATTCATGAAACAGGAGAGCAGAGCATGAAAATCATTCCGTACCTGACCTTCAATGGCAATTGCAAGGAAGCCTTCGCGTTGTACCGGGACGTGCTGGGCGGCGAGCTGTTTTCCATGTCCTTTGCCGACGCGCCCGAGGACGTCGGCATGCCCAAGGACCCCAATCTGATCATGCACACCTGCCTGACCGTGGGCGGCTTCAGCCTGATGGCTTCCGACTGCCCGCCCGGCCAGCCGTTCAGCAAGCCGCAAGGCGTGTCGGTGTCTCTGAATGTCGACAGCGCGGAGGAGGCCGAGCGGCTGTTCAATGGCCTGAGTGCCGGCGGCAGCGTGCAGATGCCCCTGGGCAAGACCTTCTGGGCGGAGCGCTTTGCGATGTTCGAAGACCGTTTCGGGGTCGCCTGGATGGTCAATTTCGAGGGACGGCCATAAGTCGGACTGCCGGCACGGCCGCGCCAATTCTGACAGGAATGTCAGGAAGCGGTCAGCCTGCGGACACCTTCGGACCGATACTCTGCTGGACGCTGTACCCGTCTGCCTGGACCGCTTGAAGCACCCTGAGCGCCTGTACAGCGCACCCCTTTGCTGGAGGAAATATCCGATGCGGTTGCTCATCGTCGAGGACGAAGAAAAAACGTCTTCCTATGTCCATCGTGGCTTGAGCGAGCTTGGCTACATTGTCGATGTCGCGACCAATGGTATCGACGGCCTGCATTACGCGTTGGAAATGGATTACGACGTGGTGATCCTGGATGTGATGCTGCCGGGCAAGGACGGCTACGGCGTGTTGCAGGGCTTGCGCCTGCACAAGAAGACGCCGGTGATCATGTTGTCGGCCAGGGGCACGGTGGATGATCGGGTCCGGGGGCTGCGCGAGGGTGCTGACGACTACCTGGGCAAACCGTTTTCCTTCGCCGAGCTTGTTGCGCGGGTCCAGGCATTGATCCGGCGGCGTGCCGATGACACCGCCGACCCGACGCATTTGCGCATCGATGACCTGGAGGTCGATTTGCAGGCGCGCAAGGTGACCCGGGCCGGGCTGCGCCTGGACCTGACGGCCAAGGAGTTCTGTCTGTTGAGCCTGCTGGCGCGACACCAGGGTGAAATCCTCTCCAAGTTGATGATTGCCGAGCAGGTCTGGGACATGAATTTCGACAGCGACGCCAACGTGGTCGAGGTCGCGATCAAGCGGGTGCGGGCCAAGGTCGATGCGCCGTATCCGCGCAAATTGCTGCATACCGTGCGCGGCATGGGTTATGTGCTGGAGAGCCGTGAGCTCAATGACAGGCAAGCGGGTACGCTGTGATGAAAGGATCGATAGCCAAGCGACTGGCGCTGATGTTCGCGCTGGCGGTCATGCTGATCACCGCGGTCAGCGCGACGCTGTTGCGCTGTTCGTTGAAGCAATCACTCGACGAGCAGATGCAGAACGAGCTGATCCTGCGCCATTCGGTGCTCGATCCGGTGCTCGCCAAATACGATTCGCCGGCGTTCTGGGTCGGCTTGCGACAAAAGCTCGATGGCCTGACGCCCGCGGATGAGCGCGTGCGTTATTGGGTGGTGGTCGACGACCCGGCCTACAGTTATGGCGGGCCGATGCCGGACGGGCTGGATTGGTCGAAGCGCCCGGATGGTTTCGCCACCCTCGATCTGCCCGACCGGGACCGCCCCATGGTGCTGATGGTCGAGACCATTGCGGCCATGGGCAGCCGTCCGGAATTGCGTTTTATCGTCGGATTGGATTCGACGCCGTTCATGAAGACCCTGGATGACTTCACTCGGATATTGATCCTGACCTCGGCGCTGGGGGTCGTGCTGGTGGCGTTGCTCGGTTACTGGATCGCGCGTTTTGGCCTGGGTCCGGTCCGGCGCTTGAGCCGGCAGGCCAACAGCCTGCCGCCGGGGGATTCGAAGCAACGACTCGACACC
Organism: Pseudomonas sp. AGC41; assembly: GCF_057334555.1. Taxonomy (NCBI): domain Bacteria; kingdom Pseudomonadati; phylum Pseudomonadota; class Gammaproteobacteria; order Pseudomonadales; family Pseudomonadaceae; genus Pseudomonas; species Pseudomonas sp. AGC41. The sequence goes on along the minus strand of NZ_JBHFJB010000137.1, from coordinate 3,878 downwards.
CAGGCGCTGCCTGGCGAATTGCAGGAGCTGGCGGTGTCGTTCAACGGCGCCCTGGCGCGCCAGGAAGCCGCCTGGTGCCAGCTCGAAGGGTTCAACGCCAATGTGGCCCATGAGTTGCGAACGCCGCTGACCAACCTCATCGGGCAGACCCAGGTCGCGTTGGCCCATGGGCGGGATGTGAACGAGCTTCAGGACCTGTTGCAGTCCAATCTCGAAGAACTGGAACGGATGGGCACCATCGTCAACGACATGCTGTTCCTGGCGGGCGCCGAAAGCGGCCAGCGGGCAACCGAGCTGAGCGATGTCTCGCTTTACGAGGAAGCGTCGAAGACCGTGGAATACCTCGAGCCGGTCCTGCACGACAAACAATTGAGCGTGGTGATCCAGGGCGACATGCGCGTGTGCATCGATCGGCGCCTGTTCCACCGTTCCCTGGCCAATCTGCTGCAGAACGCGGCGCGCTACGCGGTGCCTGCGAGCACTATCACGGTGAGCCTGGAAGACCATGGCATGCAGGCCAGGGTGAGCGTTTCCAACACCGGCGAACCGATCGAAAGTGTGCATCTGGAGCATTTGTTCGAGCGCTTCTATCGAGCCGACGTCGCCAGGGCCAGAAGCGACGCGCACCATGGCCTGGGGCTCTCCATCGTGCGGGCGGTGGCGTCGATGCACGGTGGGCGGGTGTTCGCCCACAGCAAGGACGGACTCAACACCTTCGGCTTTTCCCTGACGAGCCAGGCAGTGCGTTAGGCGCTGGCTTGTGAAGCTTGAACATCGCCGTCGGCCAAGACGGCGCTTTCGCGAGCAGGCTCGCTCCCACAGTGGATTTCCAGCAGCCGCAAGATCCTAGGTAAACCAGCGATTTTTTTTTGTGGGAGCGAGCCTGCTCGCGAAGAGGCCGGCACATCAATATCCCTTCGGCTGAGCCACCGCGTTTTTCCCCGCACCGGCGTTTGACATGTTCCTGTCAGTCGCCAGTCACCTTGACGTCAGTGTCCCCCTCATAAAGTGCAACCACTATCCCGGTAAGGGCATTTGTGGAGACCACTATGAACATTCAGAACCTGTCCATCGCCAGTCTGTTGGCCGTCATCGCGGTGGGCGGAGCGCCGCTGTATGCCAAGGAGCAAACCAATCCTCCGGCTTACGAGTACGGCATGCCGCTGGACGTGGCCCAGGCCATTCGCATCGAGGCGCCAAGCCCGCCGATGTGCGAGGTCGTGCGGGCCAAGATGACCTATGTCGACACTCAGGGTGAGCTCCGGCACGTCAGCTTCCTGCAGCTGGCCGATGCGTGCTCCATCCAGTGAATACCGGCCATACCCCTTTATCATCCCAACAGAGAAGCCAATCATGTGGAATAGAACAACAATCCCCGCAATCGGACTTTCGCCCAACCTGGACCGGATCATCACGCTGGCCCGGACGCTCGCTGCGGGCGTAGCGCTGTTCAGCGTCATGAGCGTCGAAGCATCGGCTCGCGTTGCACCCAAACCCGACTGGTCCACCAGTGACATGCCGTCGCAGAAAGGCCGGATTGTCCTGATCACCGGCGGCACCAGCGGCATGGGTTATGAAGATGCGTTGGCCTTGGCGCGTGCCGGTGCCGACGTCATTATCGCTGCCCGCAACCCGGAGCGCGGCGCTGAGGCCATCGCCCGCATCCGCCAGTCGGTGCCCGATGCCAAGGTGCAATTCGAGGCCGTGGACCTGGCCAATCTCTCCTCGGTCAGCGCCCTGGCCCAGCGGCTTCAAAGCAAGCTGCCGCGCCTCGATGTGTTGATCAACAACGCCGCCATCATGGCGCCGCCGGAACGTGGTACATCCGCCGACGGTTTCGAACTGCAACTGGCGACCAATTACCTGGGGCACTTCGCGCTGACCGGGCTGCTGGTGCCGCTCTTGCGCCAGAGCCAGGACGCCCGCGTGGTGAGCCTTTCAAGTATTGCGGCGACGCGCGGGGCGATGAATTTCGATGACCTGCAGTTCGAGCGCAAGTACGACCCGTACGCAGCCTATGCGCAATCGAAACTGGCGGTGCTGCACTGGGCATTTGCCTTGCAGCGGCGCAGTGATGCCGAAAACTGGGGTATTCGCAGCATGGCTGCGCACCCCGGGGTAGCGGTCACCGAGTTGGTCGCGCGCGGACCCGGCCTCGAAAGCGAGTTCGGCCAGCGCTGGGCAAAGGATCGCGACGTTTACCACTCGGCGGCGCAAGGCGCCTTGCCGACGCTGTACGCCGCCACCGCTGTGCAGGCCGTGGGCGGTGCTTATTACGGCCCGACCGGTGACGACGAAAGGCGCGGCCCGTTGGGCTTCGCCAAGACGCCGCCAGCGGCGAACTCGCAGGCGGATGCCGAACGGCTCTGGGCCATCTCCGAGCAATTGACCGGCGTGACCTATCGTTGATGCCGCCTGGGCGCGGGCACTCGTCCCCGCGCTCGACCTCCGGCTTGTTGCCGTCTCCCAGGAGTTTTCATGAGTACCCCTTCCTATTTGCATCGGCTGAGCCTGGCCCTCAATGCCCGTGACGATGAACTGCGTCCGGCACTGTGCGGGTTCCTGTTGTTCCTCTGCCTGTTCACCGGCTACTTCATGTTGCGTCCGATCCGAGAGTCGATGGGGATCGCCGCGGGCGTGGAGAATCTGCAATGGCTGTTTACCGCGACCTTTCTCGTCATGCTGGTGGCCGTGCCGTTGTTCGCCTGGCTCAGCGCGCGAGTGCCGCGCCTGCGCCTCGTCGATTGGGTGTATGGCTTCTTCGTCTTGAACTTACTGATGTTCGTCGAGCTGTTCCAGTTCGATTCGGACAACGTCTGGCTGGCGCGTACTTTTTACGTATGGATTTCGGTCTACAACCTGTTCGTCGTCTCTGTGGCCTGGAGCCTGATGGCCGATGTATTCGACAGCGAGCAGGCCAAGCGCCTGTTTGCCTTCATCGCGGCGGGCGCCAGCACCGGCGGCCTGCTCGGGCCGGCCTTGAGTGCGCTGTTGATCGACAGCCTCGGGGCCTCGGGGTTGATGTTCGTGGCAGCCGTGTTGCTGGGGACCACGCTGGTACTGAAACGAACCTTGATGCGTTGGCGTGAAACCGGCGGGGCCGGGCGTCCCGGCGCGGCGCCCACGCAAAGCCCGCAGCGGCCACTGACTGGCAATCCGTTCAGCGGCATGACGGCTGTGCTCCGTTCGCCGTACCTGCTGGGGATCGCCGGTTTTGTGGTGCTGCTGGCAACGGTCACCACCTTTCTGTACTTCGAGCAGGCACGTCTGGTGGCCGAGCTGTTTCCGGATCGCCAGGCCCAGGTACGGGTCTTCGGCACTATCGACTTCGTCGTGCAGGCGGGCGCGTTGCTGTCCCAACTATTCATCACCGGACGTATCGCCCCAAAGCTCGGGATCGGGGCGTTATTGGCGATCGTCCCGCTGTGCATGTGCATCGGTTTTGTCGGCCTGGCACTGGCACCGGGTTTTGCGGTACTCGCGACCTTGATGATTGTGCGGCGGATCGGCGAGTACGCGTTCGTGAGGCCAGGCCGGGAAATGCTGTTCACCTCGCTGGACGCCGAGAGTAAATACAAAGCCAAGAACTTTATCGACACAGTGGTCTATCGCGGCGGTGATGCGGTCAGCGGTTGGATCAAGACGGCGCTCGACATGCTGGGGCAGGGCGCCGGCCTGGTCGCGTTGATCGGCGCAGGGTGTGCGTTGCTGTGGGCCGGTCTTGGATGGTTGCTGGGGCGCCAGGCTGATCATCGCCGGGATGAATTGGAGCTGGAAGCTGGCGTTGCCGAAACCTAGGAAGGTATCGACTTGCCGGAGGGTTCGAAAGACCCTGTGGGAGCGAGCCTGCTCGCGAAGGGTTCGGCACATTCAGCATC
>NZ_JBHFJB010000136.1:143769-154450 GCF_057334555.1 Pseudomonas sp. AGC41 | reverse complement strand
CAGCCCGTGTGGCAAGGGAGCTCGCCCCCTCGCCACACGGGCGTCGCACCCTACTTCAACAATCGCAGCTGACCGCCTGCTCCGCCACGCGCTCCACGGAACCGGTCAGGCGAAAACCTTCGTCGAGCCAGCCCATGACGCCACCGATCATTTCCTTGACCGGGTACCCCAGGGTCGCCAGGCGCACCGCGGCCTTGTTGGCGCCGTTGCAATGCGGCCCCGCGCAATAGACCACGAACAGGGTGGTCTGGGGATAGGCCGCAAGCGCCTCGGCGGTCAGCGTGCGGGTCGGCAGGTTGATCGCCCCGGGCACGTGCCCGCGTGCATAGGCCTGCGGCCCGCGCACATCGACGAGGACAAAATCGATCTCACCGGCGTCCTGGCTGGCACGTACGTCGGAACAATCGGTTTCGAACATCAGACGCCGGCTGAAATGCTGCAGGGCAATGTCGGACGGCGCGGCAGACACTTCGCGAACAGGGCTGGTCATCGGGTTTACTCCAGGGACGGATAGGGCTTGGAGAGACTTTATCCACCCGCCGCCAACCGCTACAGTGGCGTACAAGACACTCTGTGGGAATTTTCCGCCAAATGCAGCCTACCCCTGGCCTCGTCGCGATTCTCGCCTACGACGGGCTGTGCACGTTCGAATTCGGCGTTGCCGTCGAGATATTCGGGCTGGCACGGCCCGAGTTTGATTTTCCCTGGTATGAACACCGCATCGTCGCTGTCGACGACGGCCCGATGCGCGCCATGGGCGGCTTCCAGGTATTGGCCGATGGCGGCATGGAGCTGCTCGACAGCGCGCGAACCATTATCGTGCCGGGCTGGCGCAGTCGCAGCGAACCGCCCTCCGATGCCCTGCTCCAGGCCTTGCGACGAGCCCATGCCCGTGGCGCCCGTCTGTTGTCGATCTGCTCGGGGGCTTTTGTCCTGGCGGCCACCGGGCTGCTCGACGGCTTGGGCGCCACCACGCATTGGCGCTACACCGACGAACTGGCCCACAGCTACCCGACCATCGAAGTCGATCCCGATGTACTTTATGTCGATTCAGGCCAGATCATCACCTCGGCTGGCAGCGCGGCCGGCATCGATGCGTGCCTGCACCTGGTGGCGCGGGATTTCGGCGCCCAGGTCGCCAATGCCGTGGCGCGTCGACTGGTCATGCCGACCCAACGCACCGGTGGCCAGGCGCAGTTCATCCCCTCGCCAGTCAGCCGCACGCCGCGCAGCGATTTGTCCGGCGTCATGCAATGGGCCCGGGAACGTCTCCACGAGCCGCTGGGAGTGCGCGATCTGGCCAGTCACGCCGCCATGAGCGAACGGACCTTCTTGCGCCGCTTCACCCAGGCTTGCGGTGTGTCGCCCAAGGCCTGGCTGCAACATGAGCGCCTGGCACGGGCCCGGGAATTGCTGGAAAGCACGCAAGACAACACCGACAACATCGCCCAACTGTGTGGCTATCGGTCGGTGGAAAGTTTCCGGGTAGCGTTTCGCAACGTGGTGGGGCTGGCGCCCTCGGTGTACCGGGAGCGGTTTGGGCGAGGGTAACGACGCCTTCGAGGTTCTCCGTGGCGAGGGAGTCCCCGCCGCGTCGCCGACGCTGCGCTGTCGCGCAGCAAACAAGTGTTCGGCTTAATATTGGGTGCGCGCGGGGACAGAGGCCGTAGCTATCACTGGTGTGTGCGCACCCGCGAGGGAGAGTGGCCGGCACGGTATCGGCGTGGAGTCGTTGTAGGCACAGCAAGCTGTGACCACGTATGAGAGAGTGAATCCGTTCGACACCGTGTGCCCCGCGCGCCGTTCAATCCTGCGAGGAATTGTCATGGCGCGCAAGAAGCAGCAGAAACGATTTGAAGTCGTTCACCCTCATTGTGCCGGTATCGATATTGGCAGCCGCGAGCACTGGGTCGGCGTCAATCCCGATCAAAGCGACAAGCCGGTTCGTTGTTTTCCGGCCTTTACTGAGGATTTGGTGAAGCTGGCCGAATGGCTGGAATCGCTGAAAATCAAAGTCGTGGCGATGGAAGCCACCGGTGTCTATTGGATACCGCTGTTCGAGCTTCTCGATTCGAGGGGCTTTGAGGTGTATCTAGTTAACTCCCGTGCTACACGCCAGATAAGCGGGCGTAAATCCGATGTCCTGGATTGCCAATGGATCTGGCAGCTCATGACCCATGGCTTACTCAGAGGAGCGTTCCGGCCCGCTGATGATATTTGCTCGATGCGTTCGCTGGTTCGCCAGCGGGCCATGAAGGTTCGTGATCAAGCCAAGACCATCAACCGCATGCAAAAAGCCCTGACGCAGATGAACATTCAGTTAGCCAATGTCATCAGCAACATCGCTGGTGTGACAGGGATGAAAATCATCAAGGCCATCATCGATGGCGAGCGTGACCCTCAAGTTTTAGCCAACTTCCGAGACGGCCGTATCAAGGCCGATTACCAAACCATCGCCCGCAGTCTGCACGGTAACTGGCGAGTCGAGCATTTGCATGCCTTGGCTCAGGAAGTGGCTGCTCATGATTTTCTTGAGAAGCAGATTGCCGAATGTGATCAGGCCATCACCCAGGCACTCAATCGACTCCCAGTACTGAACCATGAGCCCACGCAACCCGCCAAGCCACTGCGCAGCCCGCATCGTTCGGCAGATGAACAAGCCAACTTGCACCAGGCACTTGTGAGAATCATGGGCGTGGATCTGACCGCGATTCCCACTATCGGAATCGAATCCGCCTTGGTTCTGGCAAGCGAAGTCGGACCTGATTTGTCGCGGTTTCCGACTGAGCAACATTTCAGCTCTTGGATGGGGTTGGCGCCCTCAACCCGAATATCGGGAGGAAAACCCTTGCCCGGTCATGTCCCCAAGGTATTTAACCGGGCGGCACAAGCGTTGAAGCAGGCGGCCTCTAGCGCCCGCAACGATAAAAGCTTTATCGGTGCCAGTCACCGCGCCCGATTGGCTCGTATGGATACGGCCTGCGCCATCAAGGCTACGGCTCACCAACTGGCCCGCCTGATCTACGCCATGCTGACCAAAGGCCAGCCTTACGTGGCGCAGGATATGGAAGAGTACGAGGCCAAAAGCCGTGATCGTCAGCTTAGAGCCTTACAGCGTAAGGCTACAAAGCTGGGTGTTCGAGTGATCGCGGCTTAAAAAAGCTTTGGAGAACAAGGGGATGGATTTTGTTTGATGAGAGCTTGCTCCCGCTCGGTTGCGCAGCAACCGCAGAATCTTGGGGCTACTTCGTAGCCCAGCGGGAGCAAGCTCCCTCGCCACAAAAGCCTCTAGAGGCTGAGAGAAGCCGCAATCTTCAGAGGCTGTAGTAGTAGCCCCGGCTACGCAGGGCGACGATGCGCGGGCGGCCGTCGGGGTGCGGGCCGATCTTCTTGCGCAGGTTGCTGACGTGCATGTCGAGGCTGCGGTCGTACAAGGTCAGCTTGCGGCCCAAGGCGATCTGCGCCAGTTCCTGCTTGTCCAGCGGCTCGCCCGGCTGCTTGAGCAGCGCTTCGAGCAGGCGGCTTTCCGAGACGGTGAGGGTCTGTTCCTGTTCATCGATGCTGACCACGCCACGCACCGGACTGAAGGTCAGGTCACCCAGTTCGATCTGGCTGGAAACCGCGGTGGGATGGCTGCGGCGCAGCACGGCGCGCAGGCGGGCGGTTAGTTCTCGTGGGTCGCAAGGTTTGGCCAAGTAATCGTCAGCCCCCAGCTCGAGGCCAAGGATGCGATCCAGCGGTTCGCCGCGGGCCGAGAGCATCAGCACAGGCAATTCCGGGTGATCGCTGCGCAACTGCTTGAGCAGTTCCAGGCCGCTGCCGTCGGGCAGCATCACATCCAGCACCACCGCCGCCGGAGCGGTTTCGGCCAGGGCCTTGCGGGCGCTCTGGCCATCGTGGCAAGCGCGGACCTGGAAACCTTCCTGGCCCAGCCAACTGCCGAGGAGCTCACACAGCTCCTGGTCATCATCAATCAGTAACAGCTCGCTCATGACTCACTCAATTTAGCCATTGCCGACGTTGTCTACGTCCACCGCTGGCAAAGATACCGCAGAGCAGGGCCAATAGCGCTACCCCGGCGCCGACGACGAACCACTGTTGCTGTTCGGTCAGCAGGCGCGGCAGGGGGCTGGACTGGGCTTCCTTGAGTTGCAACTTCAGGCGCTGGTTCTCCTGGCGCAGCCGTCCCACCAGTGCGCTCTCGCGTTCGCCGTTGGTGTTCTGCAGTTGCTGGGTGAGTGCTTCACGCATGCGCTCGCTGTCTTTCAGGCGCTGCTGCAATTCGGCGATCTGGCCGCCCGCGCTCAGGGACAAGGGCGCCGAATGAGCGGCCTCGGTGCTTTCCTCGCCATGGGCAGGGGCTCCGATCGCCAACGAGACCAACAACAGGCACAACCGACCTTTGCGCATTGCAACTCCTGAATTCCAATCGAGATTAAGCAGATTAGACAGGTTGTCGGCAGGCCGGCGAGAACAATGAGCAATTGAGCGCGATGAGCCAGGAAGGCTCACCGCGCTGGGGGCGTTACGGCAGGACTTGCTTGAACGGCTTGACCACAACCTCGGCGTAGACGCCGGCGGCCACGAACGGGTCGGCCTTGGCCCACGCCTGTGCGGCGGCCAGGGAGTCGAACTCGGCCACGATCAGGCTGCCGGTAAAACCCGCGGCGCCAGGATCGTTACTGTCCACCGCCGGGTGTGGGCCGGCCAGCACGATGCGGCCTTCGGCCTTGAGCTGCTGCAGGCGCGCCAGATGCTCCGGGCGAGCGGCCAGGCGTTTTTCCAGGGAGTCGGCGACGTCGGTGGCAATGATTGCGTAGAGCATGTCAGTCCTCGGTTTTTGGCGTGGTGGGTTCGGCATCGTGCAGGTGACGGGACAGGTAGATGCCCTGGCCGATCAGGAACAGCAAGGTCATGCCCAAGCTGCCGAAGACCTTGAAGTCGACCCAGTATTGCTGGAACGTGAACGCAACGAACAGGTTGGCGGCGCCGCAGAACAGGAAGAAGGCGATCCAGGCGATGTTCAATCGGGTCCAGATCGCGTCCGGCAGGCTCAGCGCGTGGCCCATGATGCGCTTGATCAGCAGGCGATCGCCGACGAAGTGGCTGCCGATGAAGGCCAGGGCGAACAGCCAGTTGACCACCGGGGCTTTCCATTTGAGGAAGGTCTCGCTGTGGAAGGCCAGGGTCAGGCTGCCGAACACCAGGCAGGCGATCAGGGTCAGCCACTGGCTCTTCTCCAGCTTGCGCTGGGACACGAACAGCGCGCCGTAGACCACCAGGGAGCTGATGATCAGCACCGCGGTGGCGCTGTAGATACCGCCTACAGTCAAGGAATGGCCGGCGATGTCGACGGTCCGTGGATCAAGTTTGTAGACGATGAAAAACAGCAGGAGCGGGATGAAATCGATGAATTGTTTCACAGTGGCAGCCAGAAGCAGGATGTGGCGGCATAATAACAAACATCCTTGGCCGCGATAGGGCCAGCTGATTTGAGGTAACAAAGTCTCGTGAATGTTGATTTGCACTGCCAAAGTCTCGTGAATGTTGATTTGCACTGCCATAGCACGGCCTCCGATGGCGCCCTGGCCCCTGCGGTTCTGGTGGCGCGGGCGTTCGAGCACGGCGTGCGGGTCCTGGCCCTGACCGATCACGACACCCTCGAAGGCCTCGACGAGGCGCGTAGCGCCGCCACCGCGCTGGGCATGCAACTGGTCAACGGCGTCGAACTGTCCTGCACCTGGGGCGGGGCGACCATCCACGTGCTGGGCTACGGTTTTGATGTGAATGCACCGTCACTGGTCCAGGCCATTGCCGAGTTGCGTGACGGTCGCTGGCTGCGCTCCGAGGAGATCAGCCGCAAACTGGCCCTCAAGGGCATGCCCGGCGCGCTGGAAGGCGCCCGGCAGGTCCAGCAGGAACTGGGTGACAGTGGCAACGCCCCGGCCCGGCCGCATTTTGCCGACTGGATGGTGCGCGAGGGCTTCGTCAAGGATCGCGCCGAAGCCTTCCGAAAATGGCTGGGGGCCGGCAAGCTGGGGGACGTCAAGCAGCACTGGCCCACCTTGGAAGAAACGGTCGAGACCCTGCGGGCCGCCGGGGCGTGGGTCAGCCTGGCTCATCCCTGGCATTATGAATTCACCCGCAGCAAGCGCCGCCGCCTGATAGCCGACTATATTCAAGCAGGGGGCCATGCCATCGAAGTGGTCAATGGCCATCAGCCGGCCGAGCAGGTCGGCAGCCTGGCGATCCTCGCCCGGGAGTTTGGCCTGCTGGTGACCGCCGGGAGTGATTTCCACGGCCCGGGAGGCTGGTCCGAGATTGGCGAATACCGCCCGTTGCCGGAAGATCTGCCACCACTATGGTGTAGATTCAAACATGATCCCGTTATCGCCGCCGTCTGAACAGGTAGAACACGTGAGTCAATTTTTCCAGATTCATCCGGAAAACCCGCAAGCGCGCCTGATCAAACAGGCTGTGGAAATCATCCGTGGCGGTGGTGTTGTGGTCTATCCCACCGACTCGTCCTACGCCATTGGTTGCCAGATCGGCGATAAAAACGCGGTCGAGCGGGTAAGACGCCTGCGTCAGCTGGACGACAAGCACAACTTCGCGCTCATCTGCAGCGACCTCTCGCAGTTGGGCTTGTTCGCCAAGATCGACACCGGCACTTTCCGCCTCCTCAAGGCCCATCTGCCAGGCCCTTATACGTTTATCCTGAATGCCACCCGGGAAGTCCCGCGGCTGTTGTTGCATCCAAAGAAGCGCACCATCGGGCTGCGGGTGCCGAGCCATCCCATTGCCCTGGCGCTGCTGGCGGAACTCGGTGAGCCATTGATGAGCGTGACGCTGATCATGCCCGGCGAGACCGATCCGCTGACCGACCCCTATGAAATGCGCCAACTGCTGGAGCATCAGGTCGACCTGATCATCGACGGCGGTTACGGCGGCATGAAGGCGTCCACGGTGATCAACCTGGCCGACGGCGAACCGCAAGTGGTACGCGTCGGCTGCGGCGATCCGACGCCGTTCATGGTCGAGGCCTGAATGTCGGTTGTGGAAACCGCCGTCGAAAACGTCGACAGCCAGGCCGGTGCGCAACAGGAGCTGCCGTTCGCCATGGTCTATGGCCAGGCGGTCATGGAAATGCCCCTGGACCTGTACATCCCGCCGGATGCGCTGGAAGTTTTCCTCGAAGCCTTCGAAGGGCCGCTCGACCTGTTGCTGTACCTGATCCGCAAACAGAACATCAACATCCTCGACATCCCGGTGGCGGAGATCACCCGCCAGTACATGGGCTACGTCGAGCTGATGCAGTCGGTGCGCCTGGAACTGGCGGCGGAATACCTGGTGATGGCGGCCATGCTGGCCGAGATCAAGTCGCGCATGCTGCTGCCGCGCTCGGCCGAGGTCGAGGCGGAAGAGGACGATCCTCGGGCCGAGCTGATCCGTCGCCTGCAAGAGTACGAGCGCTTCAAGGCCGCGGCCGAAGGCATCGACGGCTTGAGTCGGGTCGGGCGCGATGTGCTGGTGCCCAGGCTCGACGCCCCCGAGGCGCGGGCGCGCAAGCTACTGCCGGACGTGAGCCTGGAAGAGTTGCTGATGTCCATGGCCGAGGTCCTGCGCCGAGGCGACATGTTTGAAAGTCACCAGGTCAGCCGTGAGGCATTGTCCACCCGCGAGCGCATGAGCGATGTGCTGGAACGGCTCAAGGGTGGCAGTTTTGTGCCCTTTGTCGAGCTGTTCACCGCCGAGGAGGGGCGGCTGGGCGTGGTGGTGACGTTTATGGCGGTCCTGGAATTGGTCAAGGAATCCTTGGTCGAGCTGGTGCAGAATGAGCCGTTCGCAGCGATCCATGTGCGGGCCCGAGCCGAATAACGAGCAAACCGATGAATCTGACCGAACCCCGTGAACTGGCGCCCTTGCTTGAAGCTTTCCTGTTGGCCTCTGGAAAGCCGCAATCGATGGAGCGTCTGTTCGAACTCTTCGAAGAAGGCGAGCGGCCTGAGCCTGCCGTATTCAAGAAAGCCCTGACGCTGCTGGGTAAATCCTGCGAAGGGCGGGCTTTCGAACTCAAGGAGGTAGCGTCCGGCTACCGCTTGCAGATCCGCGAAAAATTCGCCCCCTGGGTCGGGCGCCTGTGGGAGGAGCGGCCGCAGCGTTATTCCCGCGCGATGCTCGAAACCATGGCGCTGATCGCCTATCGCCAACCGATCACCCGGGGCGAGATCGAGGACGTGCGTGGCGTGGCGGTCAACAGCCACATCGTCAAGACCCTGCTGGAACGCGAGTGGATCCGCGTCGTCGGCTATCGTGACGTGCCGGGCAAGCCAGCGATGTTCGCCACCACCAAGGCGTTTCTCGATCACTTCAACCTGAAGAACCTCGACGATCTGCCGCCGCTGGCCGAACTGCGGGAGCTGGAGCCCGAGCCGATGCTCGAATTCGACGACGCCCCGGTGCCCCAGGCCCTGCAGGAACTGGCCGATGCCAGCGCCGAGCCCGAAGAGCCGAAGGAAGAGACCAGTTTCCACTCGTTGCTGCTGGAGCTGGACACCATGGAGGAGGGCCTGAAGACCGACTTCGATGACCTGCTGCGTGACGCGCCTGGTCCCGAGGGTGAGTCGGATGAGCTGGCGGAGCCCGATAGCGCGGTGGAGCCTGAGCCCGAAGCGCAACCGGAACCTGAGGAAGACATCCTCGGCGTTGCCCAGGCCCGGGAAAAACTGCTGGCCGCCGTCGCCGCCCTTGAGCCGCCGGAACCTGAGCTGAGCGACGAAGAAGCCGAGGCGCGCGCCCTGGCCGAAGCGATCGAAAACGAACGGCGCCAGTTCGACGACTGACACACCTCCTTCCCTTGTGGGAGCGAGCCTGCTCGCGAAAGCGTCAGCTCAGTCGGCATGATTTTGACTGATACACCGCCTTCGCGAGCAGGCCCCCTCCCACATAAAATCCCGGGTGAATCATGAGCTCCACCAAAGACCCCTGCATCAGCCTCTGCAAGTTCGATGAAGATATTTGCGTCGGTTGCGGGCGCAGCAAGCGCGAGATCAAGGCCTGGAAAAAACTCGACAAGGACGACAAGCGCGCCGTGCTGGCCGAAGCGGCGCTGCGCCTGATCAAGCTGGGTGCCACCGGTCGGCGGAAAAAGCGCTGAGCGCGTTTCCATCAGCTAGTCTCTGATGCGCGAATCCTTCAACGAGCGTATGATTCGCGACCCTTTGGCGATCCCTTCGCCGAAAGACCTGTTTTCAAGTGTCAGGCCAAGCCTGACTCGACCACACCGGGAGGTGCCCAGAAATGAAAGACCTAGACCAGAACGACAGCCAGGAAATCGGCCCAGCAGGCGAGAAACTGCAAAAAGTCCTCGCCCGTATCGGCGTTGGTTCGCGCCGTGACGTGGAAGCCTGGATCACCCAGGGCCGCATCAAGGTCAACGGCAAAGACGCCACCTTGGGCCTGCGTGTCGACATGCACGACGCCATTACCATCGATGGCAAGGTGATCAAGCGCGAAGAGGCCGCCGAAACGGTGCGCCGCGTGATCATGTACAACAAGCCCGACGGCGAAATCTGCACCCGTGACGACCCGGAAGGCCGTCCGACGGTGTTCGACAAGATGCCGCGTCCGAAAGAAGGCCGCTGGATCAACATCGGTCGCCTGGACATCAACACCACCGGTTTGCTGATGTTCACCACTGACGGTGAACTGGCCAACCGCCTGATGCACCCGTCCTACGAGATGGACCGCGAATACGCCGTGCGCGTGCGTGGCGAAGTCGATGACGAGATGATCGAGCGCCTCAAGGCCGGCGTCGTGCTGGAAGACGGCCCGGCGCGTTTCACCGACATCAAGCAGGCACCGGGCGGTGAAGGTTTCAACCACTGGTATCACTGCGTGGTGATGGAAGGCCGTAATCGTGAAGTGCGGCGCTTGTGGGAGTCCCAGGGCCTGGTGGTCAGCCGCCTGAAGCGCGTGCGTTTCGGCCCGGTGTTCCTCAACTCCGACCTGCCGATGGGCCGCTGGCGTGAAATGACCCAGCAGGAAGTCGACATCCTCGCGGCCGAAGTGGGCCTCAAGCCTGTCTCCATGCCGCAGATGACCGCCAAGAGCAAGGACAAGCTGGAGCGGATGCAGCGCAAGTCCTCGCGTCCGATGGGCAAGACCGAGCGCGTGCGTACGCTGCGTCCGGCGGCCGATGGCGCAGCGACTGGCCCGCGTCCTTCCCGTGAACCGCAGATCGAAGGCGAGCGTCCGGCCCGCAAGCCTGCGCCACGTCAGGACGGCGAGCGCGGCCCGCGTGCGCCACGTCCGGCCAACGGCCGTACCGAGCGCGGCGAAGGTCGCGGTGCTCCGGCGGGTCGTGGGACGCCGGTCGCTGATCGTCCGGCCGACACCAAGCGTCCGGCCAAGCCAGCGCCAAAAAAACGCCCGGGTATTATCCTGGCCGACCGTGATGCACCGTCGGGCAAGCGCCGTGGCGCGCCGGCAGGTTCGGGGCAGCGTCCGGGGTTTGGGCGTCGTAAGCCGGAGTAATACAGCTGCGAGCTACAAGCTTCTAGCTGCAAGTAAAAACGCCAACCGTTGGGTTGGCGTTTTTTTTGGTCTGGCTTATTGCCTTTGAGTCCGTCTTCGCGAGCAGGCTCGCTCCCACATTTGACCTCATTGAGCGCCCCTGTGG
>NZ_JBHFJB010000136.1:140299-143721 GCF_057334555.1 Pseudomonas sp. AGC41 | reverse complement strand
AAGAGGCCAGCAATCCCACCGCTATTCAAAAGATCGTCTTTTCTTCTTGCCGCTTGAAACTCGCCGCTCGAAGCTGCTTTTAAAGCACAAACCGCCCATCAAACACCGGCTCCTTGTCCAGCGCCAGCACACCCCCCTGGAAAATCAGGTCCAGGTGATGGCTACCCTTGGCCCCGCCACCGAGCCCCAGGTGCAAGCCGCAATGGCGCTCTTCGAAACCGGCATTGCGAGCGTACAGGCCCTTGACCCCTTCGTTGGTGCCGATGCCCAGTTCCTCGATGCGGCGGTTGGACGGGTTGGCGTCCAGGTACTTGTTGAAGTCGTGCTCAAGGCCCGGTACGTCGGTGGCGATTTTCTGGATCGTGGAGTCTTCGATCCACAACTCCAACGGCGATTGCAACACGCCGTACTTGCGCGCGAAGGGAATCGTACTGAGGAACGTGCCGACAAATTTCACCCGGCCATTGATGGTGTCGCTGTGAGTGGCGATTTCGCCTGGCGCCAGGTCGTAGTTGCCGACGCCATTGATATCGGTCCACTTCTTGACGCTGTTCAGTGCCGTGTCGAAATACGAGCCGTGCTCATCTTCGAAGCTCAAGGTAGTGGCCTGGGACATGCGGCGGATGAGGTGGCTGTTGAGCCCGGCGATGCGTTGCGGAATGACGCTGAAGGTGTCGTAGAAATATTCGCCGTAATCCTTGAACAGCAGCGATTTCTTCCAGTTTTCCGCCATCACGCCTTGCAGCGCACGGACAAAGTCCGGGCCGTCGGGGCGGGGATTGGGCAGGGTCGAAGAGTCATAGAAAAAAATGTACAGGTCGCTGTCGGCAATTGCCTGGGACAGGCGCTCCGTGGGCTCGAGATCCAGGCGCATGGCGCTGAACCTGAACGGTGAGCCGCTGCCGGCCTGTTCGGCGATTGCGCCGGTCAGGGCTTCGTAGTCGGCCGTGTGGCCGAGCAACACCTTGGCGGGCTGGATGCCGGCCAGGGCGGGATGATGTTCGAGGTAGTAAAGGAAATGAGAGATGGCTCGTTGGGTGTCCATGCTTATTCTTCCTTGGCGGTTGATGTGGCGTCCCTCGCGGCAAATGGCGGAGCCGACCGGCCGGATCAGCTCCGCCGGGTAGCGCTTACAGAGGCCACATTGCCGTGCCGAACGGCACAACGGCGTCGGCTTGCATCATTTCAACGGCGGCTTCATGGGTCGGCGCTTCGAACCATTCATCCAGTTGCAGTTCGGTTTCCAAGTCTTTGTCCAGTGCTTGCATAGTGAATCTCCTAGATGACTTTTGCGCAAAACGCGGGCCGATCCGGCGGGCAGAACCCAACTGAATCGGCACCGCAAAAACTCGCCGGCACGATGCCTGGGCAAGTGGCTGAAAACCTAGTCGAGGGTTTTTTGGAATGCAAAAAAATATTTTATTTTTTTCGTTTGAACTTTTTGTTCTATTTTTTCGCGGCAAATTAGCTATTGAAAAACAGCCGGCTGGCGTCGGTTTTTGATTAGGTAGCTAGCTACCGTCAATTTGCAGTCATCCTTTGAAACTTCACGCATGGAAAGTTTGCGTTACGGCTTGTAAAGGAATGCTGACGGTTTTGACCGGTCTAGCGAACCGGTGTCGGCATTTGGGAGGGCTGTAAGAAAAAGCTGCCGAGTGGCTCGGCTTGACGGGTTTTTTGCTACTTCGCAGCGCTTGTTTCAAGCCCACGGGAAGGGTCAGATGCGCGCCAGACCTCAAGTGTGGGGTGAGACGCTGGTGTGCTGGTGTCTGGCAGCGAGGGTACTGCAGTGTACAATGCGCCGCGTTTTACTGTGACCCTTCGCGTACCCACGCACTTTCAAGGTTATCCGCCTTGTTCACTCCGCCACGCCACAAGCGTGTCGGGTCCGATTTCGTCACAGATAAAAACAAATAGGTGACGCATGACCGTTGTAGAAAATACGCATTCAGGCGAGCTGAAGCGCGGCCTGAAAAATCGCCACATCCAACTGATCGCCCTCGGTGGCGCAATCGGTACCGGATTGTTCCTCGGCTCGGCGGGGGTGCTGAAATCAGCCGGCCCGTCGATGATCCTCGGCTACGCCATCTGCGGCTTCATCGCCTTCATGATCATGCGCCAGTTGGGCGAAATGATTGTGGAAGAGCCGGTGGCCGGTTCCTTCAGTCACTTCGCGCACAAATACTGGGGCGGTTTCGCCGGGTTCCTGTCGGGCTGGAACTGCTGGATCCTCTATATCCTGGTGGGCATGTCCGAGCTGACCGCCGTTGGCAAATACATCCATTACTGGGCGCCGGACATCCCGACCTGGGCCTCGGCGGCAGCGTTTTTCATCCTGATCAATGCAATCAACCTGGCCAATGTCAAAGTGTTTGGCGAGGCTGAGTTCTGGTTCGCGATCATCAAGGTGGTAGCGATCGTCGGCATGATCGCCCTGGGCAGTTACCTGCTGGTCAGTGGTCATGGCGGCCCGCAGGCATCGGTCACCAACCTGTGGTCCCACGGTGGGTTCTTCCCCAACGGCGTCAGCGGCCTGGTGATGGCCATGGCGATCATCATGTTCTCTTTTGGCGGCCTGGAGATGCTGGGTTTCACCGCTGCAGAAGCCGATAAGCCGAAAACCGTGATCCCCAAGGCCATCAACCAGGTGATCTACCGGATCCTGATTTTCTACATCGGTGCGCTGGTGGTGCTGCTCTCGCTGACACCATGGGACAGTCTGTTGACCACGCTCAATGCCTCTGGCGATGCCTACAGCGGCAGTCCGTTCGTGCAGGTGTTCTCGATGCTCGGCAGCAACACCGCGGCGCACATCCTCAACTTCGTGGTGCTGACCGCCGCGCTGTCGGTGTACAACAGCGGCACCTACTGCAACAGCCGCATGTTGCTGGGCATGGCCGAGCAGGGCGATGCGCCCAAGGCGTTGGCGAAAATCGACAAGCGTGGCGTGCCGGTGCGGTCGATCCTCGCTTCGGCGGCGATCACCCTGGTGGCGGTGCTGCTGAATTACCTGATTCCTCAGCATGCGCTGGAGTTGCTGATGTCGTTGGTGGTTGCCACTCTGGTGATCAACTGGGCGATGATCAGCTACTCGCACTTCAAGTTCCGCCAGCACATGAACCGGACTCGCCAGACGCCGCTGTTCAAGGCCTTGTGGTACCCGTACGGCAACTACGTCTGCCTGGCGTTCGTGGTGTTCATCCTCGGCGTGATGCTGCTCATTCCCGGCATCCAGATATCGGTCTATGCGATTCCAGTGTGGGTGGTGTTCATGTGGGTGTGCTACGTGATCAAGAACAAGCGCAGTGCGCGGCATGAACTGGCTGTGGCGGCTGCCGCCAAGTAAGTTTTTTGCCAGTACGACAAACCCGGCCAAGTGCCGGGTTTGTTATTCAACGCCAAACACACCCCCTGTGGGAGCG
>NZ_JBHFJB010000136.1:130599-140270 GCF_057334555.1 Pseudomonas sp. AGC41 | reverse complement strand
CAACTGACCCACCGCTTTCGCGAGCAGGCTCGCTCCCACATTGGTCCTGCTGTGTTCACAGAGTTTGGGTTCCCAACCATTCTCAGAGGGCAGGGGTTGGATCGGGAATTCGCGGTATCCTGTGGAGCCTGACACCGGACGCTTTCCATGCTGGTCATTTCCAACACCGTGCACATCCCGGACGCCGAGATCGAGCTGACGGCCATCCGCGCCCAGGGCGCCGGCGGGCAGAACGTCAACAAGGTTTCCAGCGCCGTGCACTTGCGCTTCGACATCCCGGCCTCGTCGCTGCCCGAGTTCTACAAGGAGCGGCTGCTGGCCCTGCGCGACAGTCGCATCACCGGCGACGGCGTATTGATCATCAAGGCCCAGCAATACCGCACGCAGGAACAGAACCGGGCCGATGCATTGGAACGTCTGGTCGAGCTGATCCTCAGCGCCACCAAGGTCGAAAAGAAACGCCGTCCGACCAAGCCGACCCTGGGTTCGACAAAACGTCGTCTCGAATCCAAGACCAAGCGTGGCTCGATCAAGGCCGGGCGCGGCAAGGTGGACTTCTAGTGCCTGTCCCGCTCCTCGCGATACCGAGGGGCCTGGCGATACAGGTAGACGCTCAATGCCAGCCCACCGAGGGCTGCCAGCGCGGCGAACAGAAAGATCGAGGCAAAACCGAAACCCGCGGCAATCGCGCCGGCCAACGGACCGGTGATGCCCAGCGACAAATCGATGAACAGTGAATATGCGCCCACTGCCGCCCCACGGCTGGAGGCCGGTACCAGGTTGACCGCTTCCACCCCCAGCGCCGGGAATACCAGCGAAAACCCGAAACCACTCAACGCCGCACCCGCCAGGGCCCACTGCGCATCCGGCGCCAGCCACAACAGCAGCAGGCCCAGGGTTTCCACCGAGAGGCAGGCGATCGCCACCCGGAAGCCACCGAGACGGTTGATCAGGTTGCCGAACAGCAAACGCGCACCGATGAAACTCGCACCGAACAGGCTCAGGCAGAGCACGGCGTTATCCCAATGCCGGGTGGCGTAATACAGCGTGATGAAGGTGGCGATGGTGCCAAAACCGATGGAGCCCAAGGCCAGGCCGCAACCATGGGGCAGCACGCGCCCGAGCACATGCATGAACGGCAGGCGTTCGCCGGTGACGATCGGCGCGGCGGTTTTCGGCCAGGCCAATGCCAGCCCGAGCATTGCCAGCAGGATGATGCTCACGCCCATGCTCCACAGCCCCAGGGACTTGACCAGCCAGACCCCCAGCGGCGCGCCGATCGCCAGCGCGCCGTAACTGGCGATACCGTTCCAGGAAATCACCTTGGCGGTATTGGCCGCGCCGACCCGGCCGATGCCCCAGCCAATCGAGCCGGAGCCCACCAGGCTTTCCGCGCTGCCCAGCACCAGGCGTCCGATCAACAGGCTGCTCAGGCTCAGCGCCGGCATGCCCGCGGTCCAGGCCGAGACCAGCATGAACACGCCGCTCAGGCCGCATCCGGCCAGGCCGAACATGACCGCCCGCTTGCTGCCCAGGTTGTCGATGATGCGCCCCGCATAAGGCCGGCTGAGGAGGGTGGCCAGATACTGCACGCTGATGACCAGCCCGGCGATCACCGCACCGAAACCCAGCTCGCCATGAACGAAGCCGGGCAGTACGGCCAAGGGAATACCGATGTTCAGATAGCCGATGAAAGTGAACAGGACGATGGAAACGACTTGCAGCGTGACCGCCAAGGGGCGCTGGGAATCTGGCATGGGTAAAAAGTCCGCGGGGCAGCTGGATAGATAGGCTGCTTATGATAACGGCGACCGTGCGGGCGAAGCTTGGAAAAGTAGAACTATTTGCCGGACGGCGTCTCGCCAGGGGGTTTGCCAGCGACCAGATGCGTGGTGACGAGAGCGGCCAGGGCATTTTCTTGCGTGCCGAAGCGGGCCAGCAGGGTGGCTTGTTTTTCGGGGGAGAGACGGGTCCAGATATCGACCATTTTCTCAGCGGTGTCGATCAGGACGCTGGCCTGGGCCGGGCTGAAGGAGGAAGTGTCGTCGGTCATGGTGCTGGGCTCGGATTCAGGCGGTGTGGAAAGCGCATCTTAGCGCTTTCCACACAGTCTGTTGGTGCGGGTGTATCAGTCTTCGCTGTCGGCCTGGCGGCGTTCAGTGGCTTGCGGCGGCTCGGGTTGCTGGGCGTCGGGTTGCCCCCCGGCTTGTAGCTTGGGCGTCTGCTCAGGTTCGTGCAGGCTTGGGAAGGGGAGATTCGGAATCTCGTGCATTTCGCGCTCCTCGCAAAGTCTGTTGATCGATCGGGTAGATCCGCGCTTGTACAAAGCGTGGGCAGGATACCCCAGAAGAAATGACAAAAAGACTTTTTAATCCAGGCGGAGCGACAAAAGGAGTTGTCCGGACAGGTCATGTTCACTCGCGGAAAACGACGCCATTACCGGTGGTCGCCAAGGCTCAAGAACAAGGTATGCGTGCCGATGGCATGCTATATCCCGCACGCTCAGTTGCGACAGTGGACCCTGGACATGGACGGTCCTTTTTGCCGAGAGATCGACTCCATGTTTTTACAAAAATCCCTGAAAGCCCAGATCCTGGCGTTGCTGAGCGGCAGCTTGCTGGCAATGCTGCTGATCGCCCTGGCGTCCTTTCATTTCCTTTCCGATGGCATCCACAATTATCGCAACCTGATCAGTGGCCCGTTGCGTGCGTCGCAATTGATCGACGAGGCGAACCTGCAATTCAAGGTCCAGGTCCAGGAATGGAAAAACGTGCTGCTGCGCGGCAAGCAGCCGGCGGAGCTGGAGAAATACTGGAAGCAATTCGAAGACCGTCAGCGCGACGTCCAGGGCATCCTTGGCGACCTGATCAAACACGAGGGTGTTCCGGCGCAGATCAAGACGCGCATCGAACGCCTGCGAGGCGAACATGCCCAACTCGGCGCGGCCTATCAAAAGGGTCGTGATGCGTTTGTGGCGGCTGGCCGCGACGCGGCGGCGGGTGATGCCGCGGTCAAGGGCGTGGACCGGGCGACCAGCGAGCAGATGAGCGAGTTGGTGGTCGAGCTGCACAAATTGGGTGATGAGCAGTCGGCGCTGATCAGTGCCGGTGCCGATCGCACGATCCTGCTGGGCACGGTGATCATGCTCATCTCGGGAGTGCTGATCGGGTTGCTGAGCCTGTGGCTGGTCAACCGCAACCTGGTGCAGCCGATCCGTAACCTGATCGAATACGTGACGCAACTGAGCCGCGGGCGTTTCGCCGAGCGTGTGTCGAGCACGCGCCAGGATGAGCTGGGCGACCTGGCCCTGGCGGCCAACACGTTGCGCGATTTCCTTGCCGAAACCTTCACCCGCCTGCAACGCAGCGCCACCGAGCTGGACAGCGCCAGCGGTGAACTCAACGCCATCGCCAGCCTGATGAGCCAGGGCACCAGCGAGCAATTCGAACGCACCGATCAGGTGGCGACGGCGATGAACGAAATGTCCGCCACCGCCCAGGAAGTTGCTCGCCACGCCGCCGATGCGGCGCAGGCAGCCGATGACGCCGATCATTCGGCGCAGCAGGGCGAGAAAGTGATGCAAGGCACTATTCACACCATCACGCAGATGCGCGGCGAAATTGCCAACACCGCCACGGTGATCCGTCGTCTGGAAGCCGACAGCGGGCGCATCGGCAAGGTGCTGGAAGTGATCCGCGGGATCGCCGAACAAACCAACCTGCTGGCCCTCAACGCCGCCATCGAAGCCGCCCGGGCCGGTGAGGCGGGGCGTGGTTTTGCGGTGGTGGCCGATGAGGTGCGCAGCCTGGCTCAACGCACGGCCTCGTCGATCATCGAGATCAATCAGATTATCCAGACCGTCCAGACCGGGGCGGTGGACGCGGCCCAGGCCATCGAAAGCGGGCAGTCGCGCAGTGAAGAAAGCGTCGAGCAGGTGACCCAGGCCGGCGAGATGCTTGAGCGCATCACCCACGCAGTCGAAGCGATTCGCGACATGAACCGCCAGATCGCCACGGCGGCGGAAGAGCAGACCTCGGTGGCCGAGGACATCTCCCGCAACCTGACGGAAATCACCTGCATCGCCAGCACCAACCTGGACAATGTGCAGCGCACCGAAGCGGCGAGCCGCGATTTGCATGGGTTGTCCGGGCAGCTGAATGAAGTGACGGCGCGGTTGAGTGCTTGACCGTATGTTCCTGATGCAGTAGCCCACCTGTGGCGAGGGAGCTTGCTCCCGCTGGGCTGCATAGCAGCCCCAAAGCCATTCAGCGCGGTGCATCAGGAATAAGATGGTTGGCAGACTTTACGACTGCTGCGCAGCCGAGCGGGAGCAAGCTCCCTCGCCACAAAAGCTCATACGACAGGCAAACAGGGATCGATTCAATAATCCCGGCGCTTGCGGAACGCCCATCGGCCTGCAATCACGGTGAAAGTCGCCACCAGTGCGACGAGGATCCAGAAGCCGTGGGCATCATCGGCCAGCGGCACGCCGCCGACATTCATGCCGAAAAAACCGGCAATGATGTTGATGGGCAGCGCGAGCACCGTGACCACCGTCAGGGTGAACAGCGTGCGGTTGCTCTGTTCATTGAGGTTGGCGGCGATTTCTTCCTGCAGCAATTTTATCCGCTCGCCCAACGCGGTGAGGTCGTTGATGATCAGGGCGAATTCCTCGGTGGATTTGCGCAGCTCCTTGACGTCTTCTTTCTGCAGCCATTGTGGCGGGCGATTGAGCAGCCGCAGCAACGAACCCGGCTCCAATGCCAGCAGGCGTTGCAGACGCACCAGTATCCGCCGTTGGCTGCCCAGTTCGGCGCGGTTGTTGGACACGCGCGAAGACAGCAACTGGTCTTCGATCTGGTCGACGCTGAGGCTGGTCTTGCGCACGATCTGGGTCAGCACTTCGCCCTGGTCACGCAGCAGATGCACGAGCAGTTCCAGCGGCGAACGGAAGCACTCGCCAGCCTTGACCGACGAGCGCAGCTTGTCCACCGAGTGCAATGGCTGCAGGCGTGCGCTGATGATCAGCCGACTGTGAACGCAAACCCACAAGGTGGACACGTCCGACGACGCCAGGTTGCTGAGGTTGAATACCACATCGTTGACCACGGCCAACAAGGCCGAGTCCACGTGCTCGATGCGGGTCGAGCGCGAGCCTTCATGCAGGGCTTCGAAAAACTCCTCGGGCAAGGCCAGATGGTTTTTCATCCAGCGCTCGCAAGCGGCATGAGCCAGGTTCAGATGCAGCCAGAGAAATTCCTCGGCGTCCTCCGGTTGCTGCAGGCATCGCAGGGCCTGGGCCGAATCGATCTCTCGCCCGCGCTCGCCGGGGCGGAAGCGAAACCCGTAGAGCAGGCCGAACAGATCCGGATCGCGGTGGCTTTGATCGATGCTGTGATTCATGCGGGCTCGCTGGCGGGAGTGCCTGCCGTGGCGATGACAGGTTCACTTAGCGGCATCATTGCAGGGTTGTTTGAAGGTTTTGTGACGGTTGGACTGGGTTGGCGGTCAGCAGCGGTTTACTTTCGGCGGATGCAAAGAAGCCACGCAACCTGGAAGTTGCGCGGCTTCTTTTGACGACGGATTAAGTATCTTGTTTGTTGCTCAGGACTTTGCCAGTAGTTGCGTCAAAGTCGACATCCCACTCCTGGCCCTTGGCGTCGCGCACTTCGACTTCATATTCGTAACCGTTGAAGTGGTTATCCAGATCGGTGTCGGTGATCGTGCCACCCGGGTGCAGCTTCAGCACTTCTTCATTCATCGATTCGAGCGACTTGATCTTGCCGTCCTTGACCAACTGAGGAACCTGGTCGATTCGTACATCAGCCTGGGCCAGGCCGGCGGTGAGGGTCAGGGCGGCAGCGGTGAACAGGGCAGTCAAAGTTTTCATATTGTCTTTCCTTGGTGTCGTTAAAGGTTGATTCGTTTAAGTGGGTTCAGATTATCTCTGGCAACTTAATTCACCCTTAATTCGGAAAACTTGTAGCGGATGCGCCGATCCGCTGCTGTCCATCAGTAACCGTTTTTCTGCAAAAGTTGCGTCACGCTGCCTGTTTCAGGGCGTTTGAAGTACTTGAGCAATTCGCTGGCCCGGTTGGTGAAAATGCCGTCCACACCGGCATCCATGACTTTCCTGAAGTCCACCGGCTCATCCACCGTATAGACATGCACCAGCAAACCCTGATCGTGGGTGTACTGGTTCATCCAGGGTTTCACCAGATCCGCATAACTCTGGCTGCCGCCGTGGGTCAACGCTGCCGACGGGCCGGTGCCGATAGCGCCCTGGGCCTTGGCGTACTGGATCCATTGTTCGAATTCGGCCTTGTCCTTGGGTTCCTGTTTCGCGTAGTAGAGCGCCTTGTCGGTCTCGCCGGACTCGGCAAACGGCACCTTGGACTTAGGCTCGATATTGCCTTCGCCGACCCACAGCAACAGGATTTTCGGCACCTTCGGCATTTCCTTGTGCAGCAGTTCCAGGCTGCTCTTTTCGAAGGTCTGCAATACCACCTTGCCTTTGCCCTGGCCGACACCGAGGGCGCGCTTGGCCAGCTTGGAGCCGGACGGGCTGAGCCAGCCACGGTCCTGCAGCTTGTCCTTCAGGTCGCGCTCGATGCCAGGGAACAGCTTCGGCTCCTTGGTTTCGATGTACAGCCCCGGCTTCTGTTGCGGGTTGCCCTCGGCGATGTTGATGACTTCATCCAGAGTCAGGATCTTCAGGCCGACAAAGGCAGGACGCGCACGCTCCGGGTAGGCCGCGTTGAACCAGCTGCCGGCGTCCAGCGTCTTGAGTTCGGCCATGGTGAATTGGTTGGCGGTGCTGTCCTTGCGCTCCGGAAATTTGGTAGCGACATCGGTGGTGCGCAACAGGCTATCGTCGTGCAGGACGAACAGCACGCCATCCTTGCTGCGCTGCAGGTCGAGTTCCAGATAATCGGCGCCCAGGTCGCGGGCCAGTTTGTAGGCCGCGGCGGTGGACTCCGGTGCATCGAACGAGGCGCCGCGATGGGCGATGACCGCAGGGTGAGGGATGCCCTGCTGGGTAGCCAGGGCCTTGGGACTCGACACCTCGGCGGCGTGTGCCTGGCCCAAACCGAGCATCAGGCTCAGCATCAACGCGCTACGGGTAAAGGTGACGGGCATGCTCGATTTCCTTTCGTGGGGGCAAAGATCTCTTTTTTATCAACTGAACGCGCTCAGCGCTATCGTCACGTGCGGAAATTGTCGTGGGCGGTGGTTATTTTCCGGCTTGTCTGCCCCATCTACCCGTCCGCAATATGGATTAACAGTTCTAGCAGTGCCTGTGTTTTTTTCGACCCTTACTATGCGCGGCAGAGCAAAACAGTAAGTTCGTATTCTCCATATCAAGGGACTGACATGACTAATCGAAACACATTATGGAAGGCTAAGCTCTGGGCTTTATCGTTCATTGCACTCGCGCCCCAAGCCCAGGCAGCAACAACTGAAAATGACAGCCAGGCCTACGAGTATTTGAGTATCACGGAACTCAATCAACGATTGAACGACAACCAGCTTACGTCGGCGGAGTTGGTGAGCTATCTGAACAATCGGATCCAGACTCTGGATAAAGAAGGTCCTCAGCTCAAAGCTGTTCTCGAATTGAATCCTCAGGCCCTGGCAGACGCAGCGTTACGCGACAGTGAGCGCGCGAGCGGTAATGTTCGAGGCCCGCTGCACGGTATACCGGTATTGATCAAGGACAATATCGACACCGCAGACCTGATGCAGACATCCGCCGGCTCACTGGCGATGGTCGGGATGCCGGCTGCGCAAGACGCATTCGTCGTCAGGCAACTGCGCGAGGCTGGCGCCATTATCCTGGGCAAAGCCAACATGAGCGAATGGGCCGGCATGAGGGATTGGAGAGTGCCGTTGGGTTGGAGCGGCCGAGGTGGCCAAGGACTCAACCCGCACGTGTTAAGCGCAGGTACCTGTGGCTCCAGCTCGGGCTCGGCCGCTGGCGTGGCTGCGGGTTTCGCACCCATTTCGGTGGGCACCGAGACCAATGGCTCGATCATCTGCCCATCCGCCGTCAATGGCATTGTCGGCTTCAAACCCAGTCTTGGGCTGGTGAGTCGCTCAGGTGTCATTCCGGTTACCCGACGGCAGGATACCCCCGGGCCGATGGCCCGCACGGTTTACGATGTCGCTTTGTTATTGAACCATCTGGTTGGGGCCGATCCATCCGACCCTCCTACAGGCAGTGCTCCTCAAGATAATGATTACACCAGTGCCTTAACTACCGAGGCGTTACAGGGGAAACGTATCGGCGTGGTGTTAGATGATGGACTAAAGCCCTTGAGTGCTATTCCACTATTGCCCACCGTCATGAATGCCTCGGATCGTACACAATGTGATTTAGGTAACGGGATGGTCCACGACCTCAGTCCTCAGTTCTGCGCAGCGCTGAAAATTATTCAGAGTAGTGGAGCTACCCTTGTTCCGGTGACTTTGAATTTTCCAGATATAAACGATTATTTACAGGTGTTGCTAGCGGGGATGAAGCTTGAACTGCAGACTTACTTCAATACGCGCAACGGTTCGCCAATCGGAACGCTGGATAACCTGATCGTGTTCAATGAGCAGCATCCGGGTGAGGAGAATCATGGCCAGCAGGTGCTCGAACAAGTCCATGCGCAAACGTTGAACGAAGAACAAATAGATGCTCTGTGGCTACCGATACACAGCCGTTTTAGAAGCATGATTGACACTCTATTCTCTAATCACACGCTGGATGCGCTGGTGGCCGACCTTGACGGCGTATCCCAGCCGAGCGCGGCGATAGCTGGCTACCCTATCATCACCGTACCCTCTGGCACGGAGCAGGGCGGTGAGCCTACGTCCATCTCGTTTATCGGTTCGATGTGGGAAGACGCCGGGTTGTTGGGATTCGCCTATGCCTATGAACAGGCTTCATTGAAACTTGTCCATCCAACCTTCAGACCTTAACCGAGGTGCCGACCTGATGATCGGGATGGGTTGATCTCCTTTCGACGCTGCGCGATTCATCAGGCTCGCTTAGCGAGGTTGCGCTGAATGACGCTATTGCGATGCTTTTTCAGGTCGGTCTACGTTAATCTAGGCCACATCAGTTTCCCCGATAGAGGGAAACCTTAACTCCAGCATTCGCTTGCCTTGCGTGTAAACCATCGATCAGACGTCCCTCGGGACGCATCATGAGGTTTACCATGCGCATCACTTCGACACTCATCTGCCAGACTGCCGACCAGCTCCGGGGCTTCGTCGGCCTGAACCGCAAGACCGGCCAGCACATCGTGCGTTTCAGCGAAGACTCCTTTGGCATGGACGTGGCCGCCGACGGCATCATCCCCACCTGCGAATTCGTCTGGGCTCTTGCGGCAGGCGGCACCATGGTGCTCAAGCGCGAGCGAATACAGCTGTTGCTGGACCAGAACATCGACGACCGGATCAACCTCACCGAACCGCTGCGGGTGTACGTGGCCCGCCAAGACTTGCCGGAAATCGTAGCGGTGCGGCAGTTGGTCGACAGTTGAACCTGGCCGTAATGCCCCTGTGGGATTTGGGTCGAGCCCGATATCTGGGCTCAATGAGGACCAATGTGGGAGCGAGCCTGCTCGCGAAAGCATTGGATCAGTCAACATCGCGGTGGCTGACGTGCCGCCTTCGCGAGC
>NZ_JBHFJB010000136.1:122211-130560 GCF_057334555.1 Pseudomonas sp. AGC41 | reverse complement strand
GGCGCGCTCCCACAGGTTTTGTATTCTGTTTCCTGGCATCAGGTTTGGCGTTGGAAGGCATAGTCCCGTTCGACCTTGCACACCCGCGTATGGCATTGGCTGTACCAGGTGGAGCGGCCGCGCTCACGGATCGCGCTGTGTTCCGGATGCTGCTTCCAGGCCAGGATCGCTGCTTCATCGCGCCAGTAGGACACGGTGATTCCCAGACCATCATCGCCACGGGCCGATTCGACGCCCAGAAATCCGGGCTGCTCCCGGGCAAGGGCCATCATGCGTTCGGCGGCTTCGGCGTAGCCTTGGTCTCCCTTGGTACGCAACGAGGTGAAGATCACTGCGTAATAATGGCCGTTCATGGCATTTTCCTCGCGCAGGCTTCGACAAACGCTTTGACCAGCGGCGGCACCCGGCCTGCCAACGCGGCGCGTTCAGGCTGGAACAGCGTTGCGACAAAAAACGGATGATCGCGCAGCTCCACCGCCCGCAGGTCGCCGGCCGAATCTCGGGCCAAGGCGTGCAGTCGCCCGTTCAGCAAATCCTGTTCAAAATGCGGATTGACCCCGAAGCGGCAACGGTAACTCTCGAACGCTGTCGGGCAGCCGTAAGCCTCGGCGATCAGCGAGTCCACCTCAAGCTGAAGGCTATCGGCGGTTTCGATCAAGGCGCAGCTCAGCGGCGTCAGCAGCGCCCGTTCCGCCTCTGGAGAGGTTTCGCCATGAACGGCGTTGGCCCAACCCAACACGTTGCGGGCATATTCCAGTACGGCATGCTGAAAACCACCGCAGGTGCCGAGGAAAGGGCGTCGCTGTTCGCGGGCAAAACGGATGGCGTGCAAGGCCCCGCTTTCGTTCCGGTAAGGGCTGCCGGGCACGCACCAGATGCCATCGAAGTCCTCACGCAACGTGTCGTCGGCAATGAGATCGGTGGCCAGCCATTGGAAACCGATGTCGCAGCCGGTTTGCTCGCCAGCCAGCTCAAGTGCGAGGGGGATCGCTTGGTGAGCGGTGATTTGCGGGTCATGATCGCCAATCAGGGCGATATGGATGGGACGCTTTTTTTCCATGAGAGTCTCGCCGCTTGTTGATTCCTGGTCGCCACTATAGATTGGCGTTCACGCAATCAATATTGGCGTTTATCCAAGTGTTCAATGCAGCGGCGCAATATCGCCTCGGTTATCCCGACTTATCCCTGATCCTGGCGCTGGTCCGTGGCGGCTCGCTGGCCCGGGCCGGGCGGCTGCTGGAGGTGGATGTGTCGACGGTTTTCCGCTCGGTGCGCCGATTGGAAGCGGCGCTGGGCCAGCCCTTGTTCGAGAAAAGCCGTGCCGGATATTTACCCACGAGCCTTGCGCGGGCATTGGCCGAGCAGGCCGAGCGCGCTGAGCAGGCGCTGGAGGCCGCGCGTGTTGGGATAGAGCAGGGCGGCGATGTAGTCAGCGGCACGGTCCGTCTGACCTGTACCGACTCGGTGCTGCACGCATTGTTGCTGCCCGCGTTGGCGCGGTTCATGCCCGCCTATCCGGCCTTGACCCTGGAACTGAGCACTACGAACGACTTCGCCAACCTGAGCCGTCGCGATGCGGATATTGCCTTGCGGCTGACGCGCACGCCGCCGGAGCATCTGGTGGGGCGAAATCTGGGCCCCGTGGTTTACCGGGTCTGTGCCGGCGACACGTATTTGTCCTCGGCCAATACGGATGACCTGGCCGCCATGACCTGGATCGCGCCGGACGATTTCCTGCCGGATCACCCTACCGTGGCCTGGCGCCGCCAGCACTTGCCAGGCGTGGTGCCTGCCTATCGCTGCAACAGCATGCTCTCGGTCACCGAACTGGTGCGGGCCGGTCTGGGCGTGGCGGCGCTGCCGGGCTTCCTGATCGATGGCAACCAGGGCCTGGCGCCCATTGGCGAGCCTTTGGCCGGGTATGACACGGCGCTTTGGTTGCTGACCCGGCCGGATTGCCGCGCGTTGCGCTCGGTGGTGACGCTGTTCGACGAGCTGGGGCGCAACCTGCGGCTGAACTGAGGTTTAGCGCTGGTAGCAGGCCAGGAACATGTCCAGAGCCGATTCGATCACCTGCGTCTGCTCATGGGGCGCCAGGCTCGGTTGGCCCATGGAAATCTGCGGCCAGAAAGCGAACGTCTTGATCAGCCCGTGCATCTGCTGGGCCGCGAATGCCGGGTCGACGGGTTTCAGCCGGCCATCGGCCTGGGCCATGCGAACCCAGACGGTCAGGCCTTCTTCACGCTCGCCCATGCGCGCAACCATGTCCTGGGCTCGCTCGGGGGAATGAATCGTGGCGGCGATGGCGATGCGCGCCAGGTCGAGAAAATTCTCGTCGGCCAGCATCTGCAGTTTGGCTTGAAGCAGCGTTCGCAACTGATCGCGCAGTGGGGTTCGCGAATCGTAGGGCGTGAACTGCTCCGCCGTGATGCTGTTCCACAACCGATTGAGGATCTCGGCGAACAGCTCCTCCTTGCTTGGGAAGTGGTTATACACCGTGCGCTTGGACACCCCTGCAGTCGCCGCGATCTTGTCCATGCTGGTGATCTCGAAGCCGCTGCTGCGGAATTCGGCAATCGCCGCCTGGAGGATGGCTTCGCGTTTTCGTTCGGTGAGGCGCTGCGGTACGGTCATGGGCACTCGTCGGCTGGAAAGGGAGAACTTACACTCGGCAGTTTACTTGCTCCCGGGATTCATGCAATCTAGAAACTACACCGTGCGGTGTAATTTACTTGCCAAACGGCTGAGCGTGCATGCAACGGCCATCCAGCGTCCCACGACGGCGAAGCGCATCTGCGTTGACGCCCTTGGAGTTATCGCACCATGACCACTCCCTCGTTTCGCACCGACAACCCCTCATCTCGGCATGAGCAAGGCAAGTTTCGCAATTATGCCTTCACTCCGCGCGAAGGATTCGGTACGACCCTGCGCGTCATCTGGAACATGATTTTTCACAAGCCGCGAACCACACGGCCTGCAGGCACCATCGAGGTCAAGCCGCTGACCCGGGACGCTCTGCTGGCCGCGCCGAACCACAGCGTCTTCCGCCTCGGCCATTCCACGGTGCTGCTTAAGCTGCGAGACAAGTTCTGGCTGACCGATCCGGTATTCGCCGAACGTGCCTCACCCGTGCAGTGGGCCGGTCCGAAGCGTTTTCACCAGCCGCCCATCAGCCTGGAAGAATTGCCGCCGATCGAAGCGGTGATCCTGTCCCACGATCATTACGACCACCTCGATCATCAGGCCGTCCTCAAGCTGGCGGCCAAGACTCGCCACTTCCTCACGCCCCTTGGCGTGGGCGACACCCTGATCAAATGGGGCGTCGATGCCAACAAGGTGCGTCAGCTGGATTGGTGGCAAGGCACCGAGGTGGCCGGTATCGAGTTCATCGCGACGCCATCCCAGCACTTTTCCGGACGCGGCCTGTTCGACAGCAACAGCACCTTATGGTCGTCCTGGGTCATGATCGACGGCGCCACGCGGATCTTCTTCAGTGGCGACACCGGTTACTTCGACGGTTTCAAACGCATCGGCGAGCAATACGGCCCCTTTGACCTGACGCTGATGGAAACCGGCGCCTATAACGTCGACTGGCCCCATGTCCACATGCAGCCGGAGCAGACCCTGCAAGCACATATCGACCTGAAGGGCCGCTGGCTGCTGCCGATCCACAACGGCACGTTCGACCTGGCGATGCACGCCTGGTATGAACCTTTCGACCGCATCCTGGCCCTGGCCTGGGAGCGCAACGTCAGCATCACCACGCCACAAATGGGCGAGGCCTTCAACCTGGCGCACCCGCAACGGGGGCGCGCCTGGTGGCTGGACGTGGAGCCCTCGGCTTATCAGAACCAGACCGGCGTGGCTTGAGAGCGGGCCGCTACTCGATCATGGCGTAGTCCGCCCGCTCCATCGGGTTAGGCGTAGCGCCCTTGATATTCATGCCGCGCCCCGGAGTGAAGCCGGGGAAAAACACCAGGCCTTCGGCCTCGAATCGAAACGCCAGGGCCAGGCGCGTGACATCGAGCAACTCGCCGCCCGCCTCGAAACGTCGGATGGCCTGGACCGAGACGCCGGATTCACGGGACAGCTCCTCGACACTCCACCCCAGCATGGCTCGGGCCTGTGCGCTGTGGGCAGGGGTGAATTGATAGACGGCGATGCGTTCCAGGGTGGTCTTGATTGCGAGAGAGGCCATGGCGTGCTCCAAAGCTGTGGATTCAAAAAATACTGTGTTTTTGTACAGTTGTTTTGATCCCGCTTCAATCTCATTTTTTTGATCAATGACCAGCGGTCGTTTCCGGCCAGGTGCTCGGGGCGTGACCTAGTACCCGACGAAACTCTTTGAGATTGCTGGTTGCATATGATCTGCTGAGCGATCAGGAACTGGCGGTTCTGAGCGAGGAGCTACGTGAAAGGATTTCTGACGCTGATCGCCAACCCCTCGAGATTGAATGGGCCGAAGACGCCTAGTATTTCCAGCATTTTCCGAGAGCCCAAATGTTGATCTTCAACTGCACCGATGCAGCCAGCAACTTTTTCAGCCGTGTGAGCAAAGGCAAGAAAATCACCCCGGTGGAAAAACCACCATCGCCTGTTATCGAGGACGATGACCTGGGTGAACTCGACGAACAATGGCTGGTTCACGCGATCACTGTGCAACGCAAACACGTGTTGTTCGTCATCCACGTACGAACCCGCTACTGCATGATTTTCGCTGGCGCTCAAAAAGCGGACGTCGATGGTTTTGTTCAGCGATTTTCCGAACGATGGATCAATGGCCTGATGCGCCACGCGGGGCACCATGATCTTCTTCGCTGGGTGGATGGCGAGCCGATGATGGAACGCTTTGGGAAATGTTGCGATGAGTACGTTTTTTACAAACGCGGCCATCGCGGTGCGCAAAAGCACATCAACGAGATTTCCTGGACGTTCGAGGACTGCGCCGCCGAATGGGGCACGTTACCCTCTGATGAGTTCTCTGCAGGCCGCTTCGATGGCAGCATGAACGACGTCCCGAGAAGCACTAAGGAATACAAGGGCTATCGGTACCCGGATGAAGAGATGGTTATTCACTGGTTGCGACGTTATGGCGGCTTGGATGAATCGGCCGCCCAGGCAGCGCGTGAGCGGCGCATGGAAGTGAAACGGGAAATATGGGCGTTCGAACGGCAACTTGCTCAAGAGACGCAATAAAAAGCGTGGTGCTGCAAATTACTTCTCGGTCAACCCCGGCGCCTCCCGAATAATGAAGTGATCCAGATTCTCGATATTGGCACTGAACACCCCGAACGTCTGCTCGGGGTTCTTCTTGCTCGGCACCTGTTTCAACTCCGGCGTCACGCCATAAAAGAAGCAATACAACGGCGCTTCACTGTCGATGGCGTGCTTGATCTCTGCCAGGAACGCCTTGCGCTTGCGGTAGTTATCGATCAGCTTCTTGCTCAGGTAGACGTTGACTGAATAAGGCTTTTTCTTCGCCTCGTCCGGCTGCTTGAACCAGACCTTTGCTTCGAAATCGATGCGAAAGCTTTGCGTGTAATCCTTGATCTGCTTGATCTTGCCCCAGTAGATCAGTCCCTTGTTATCTAGTAAAAAGTCGATCTTCTTGAAAAAGGAGCTGTAAGGCGCGGTGTGCTCGCCAATCTTCAGCGGCATGCGCTTGAGCAGATCCTTGTTGTCGAAATTCGAGACGAAACACTCCACCGGATGGGCGAAGACGCTGGTCTTGTCGGGCGTCGAGTCCTGAGCGGAATGGACGTTGTCACCGTGGGACGATGGAAGATTCGACGTGGGCCGAGTCGCATCAACATCCTTCGGCTGATCCGCCGGCTTGCGAATGTACTCACGCCGGGTCAGCAACAGCTCCGACGGAAAATGCTCTTCACGGCCGTCATCCGTTTCTGCCTCGCCACTCTCCAGACCCAACCCCGGCGTCTTCGGACTGACATACGGGCAACCCTCGATATGCCGGGTAGTTGGCTGATTCTTGAAATGTGGCGTGCGGATGTAATTGACGTTCTTGGCGTTGAGCGTCGTCAGCCGATTCTCCTCATCGAACGCCGCCCGACACACATCGTTGGGGCACTGAAAGCGCTCGTTGGCCGAGTCGAATGCCATGGTCTCGTCGAAATTAAGATCCCGAACGTCATAGATCGAAAGCTTGGCATCGAGGCTCAGGCAGTAGGCAGTGTCGAATTTCATCGAGGCTCGGGTCCGTGAGAGGAAGTGTATTAATACCGAAGGACGCGGCGGGCTGCACCCAAAGTTTCAACACATCACAAAACTCTGTGGGAGCGAGCCTGCTCGCGATGCCCAATCCCCAACCCGGTCATCAAGCCTGCCACCCACCCGTGCCCCGACACCCGTGGCGAGGGAGCTTGCTCCCGCTGGGCTGCGGAGCGGCCCCCCCCCCGTTCCACAACAATCGGGATGGCAACAAAGGTCCGACGGAGGCGTGACGCCTCAAATGCTGAACAATACACTTTGATGACTGCGGCTTGAGACGCCATTTTTGACAAACGGCTAGCTCGGTATCTTGCTTATCTAAAATTCACGGCTTAGGCTAGCTTAGCTAATCTGTGGGGGTGATATATGAATGAACTGGTGCAAGTGAATATGCACGAAGCGAAGTCCCAGCTTTCCCAGCTTGCTGAGCGTGCATGGCATGGCGACAAGGTTGTAATCGCCAAGGCCGGTAAGCCTTATCTGGATCTGCTGCCTCATATCGATACACCTCGGGCGCGCAAGCCTGGGCGGTTAAAAGGAAAGATTCGGATGTCTGCGGATTTTGACAAGACTCCCGACGACATCATCGATGGATTTGAGGGCAGTTTATGAGGCGTCTGTTGTTAGATACCCATGCATTCCTTTGGTGGCTCTCCGATGATCCTGCTCTGGGCGCAGAAGCTCGGCAAATAATGGGCGAGTCACGTAATCAGGTCTTGGTGAGCGCCGCTTCGATCTGGGAGATATCGATCAAACAGGCTAAAGGGATGCTTGAAGCTCCAGAGGATCTTGAGGCGCTCGTTGAGGACGAGGGTTTTACCAAACTGCCGATTTCATTGTTCCATGGTCAGCAGGCGGGCAAGTTACCGGAAATTCATCGAGATCCATTTGATCGTATGTTGATTGCCCAAGCTCAGGCGGAAGGACTGGAGTTAGTCACCGCGGACGGGATTATTCCGCAATACGGGGTGCGGGTGGTTTCGGCGCGGTTGTGAGGGGGGCGAGATGCTGGTGTTCAGATCCGGCGGATTTTGACGGCCTTCCGAAGACATCTATTGAGGGTTTTGAGGACCAGCTCTGAGGGCAGGCGATTCTTCTGAATCTGAGATTTCAGCAGGTACCTCAGCCATGCAGACCTCGTCAAACTCCCGCATAGTGGCCATGTCGATAGCGCCAATTTTCAGCAGCGCTTCGGCCGAGCTGTGAATCGACTCGAAGGCCTCACTTCATTTTTTTTTCGTCATTACAGGTCTCCCTGGTTTCCTTTGTCCAACAAGCTGGACTGGCACTGGTGCTCTCAAAATCGCGGAGCTTGCCAGGTAGCTGCCTCAACTCCCGTGGCGAGGGAGCTTGCTCCCGCTGGGCTGCGAAGCAGCCCCAACCCAACTGAGCGTTTTGTCACTCAACGACCAAACGATCAACCTTCTTATACAGCGACAAAGTAAATGCCTCTCTATCACTGGCAAGATGGCAACGCCGATGGCAATTCGGGCATAGCGCAACCGCGTTGGTGATGCTGTCCGACCCGTTCTGAGCTAGATGTTTCATATGATGCACTTCAAGAAACGGCAGACCGTCCACCTCGAACGGTGCGTTCTGTCCGCAACCCTCACAAACACCTTTAGCCAACTCAGCAACCCATGCCCGGATTTTGGGATCCCGAACGTAAGACGTCGTGGTCGTACTGACTTGTTGCGGGTTCGGGTTACCTAACGGTGCGATCCTGAGCCCATTCTTTTGCAACTTGGTGGCCCGGCGGATCAACGTCTTAAGATCAGCAGTTGGAGCAGACTCGGCCGTCCCAGGCAGCACCTTATTGGCAAGCACCTTGCGGATTCGCTGAGCCACACCCGCACCAATATTCTTGGCAGGCATGTAGCCGCTGATTCGGCGCAACTCCATTTGATCGAGCACCGCAGAGATGTTTTGCATGCGATATTCAATCGACGCAGGGCTACGCTTGCTCAGCGGCCCGTCGCGTAAAAGCTGGTTTTCCACCGACTTCTTGAAGCTCTGGCCGTTTAACTCGCGGTCCAGCATCTTCAAGTACGCATCAACCGAAGCCTCGAGCTCTTCGTCGCTCCAGTTACTTTTTTCCTTTGAGGTATCCATACAGTCGCC
>NZ_JBHFJB010000136.1:110419-122191 GCF_057334555.1 Pseudomonas sp. AGC41 | reverse complement strand
GTTGAAAACCCTCGGACGATACTGAGTGGCCATTACGGTTGTCTACGAAAATTCCTACAGAAAAAGCCGCGCTTTCGTCTTGCTGTTTCTACGGCGTCGATTGTCCGGATACGTGAAATACCTCCACCAGCCGACGCCACCAAGGTTTAGCTGTAACTGACCGCCCCCGAGTCCGATTGAGCAACAAATACGGCATGTCCCGAAGTCGAATCCAGCCGTCGTTTTGCCAATGCAACATGCTCAAGGACATCTCCGGCCAGTCCAGAACACTCAGCATCGGCCGCTCGGTATCGCTTGATGCCTGGGCGTCACGCAGGGCCGGTACGACTTGATGCGTTAGCCATTCACGCAGCAAGCGATTCCCTGGCGCGTAGTGATAAACCAGTAGGGCATACGCGCCGGACTCGCTGAGCATTAGCCGCTTTTCAGGATGGCCGTGGTAACGAATCAGCAGGGCGTGTCGCTGGTCCTCATCCAATTTGCTGACCATGCGGTCGTTCAGATGCACGCCCATTAACCGTCCGAGGTCGCGAGCGCAGAACCAAGGTTGGTTCTCCAAAAGCAGGGCATGAAGATGGAGGCTATGACGGGTGAAAACCGCCGGAATGTAAGCATCAGACATGATTTGTCTCCGAGGTATACGGAGAGCAGAGCTGTGTTTTTATGGGCATGACCACCTCTACGTTAGAAGGTTAGCGGCGCAAACCCGACGTAGAGGATCTAAGAAAAATCCCAACTAGCTTTTCTTCCCACAGAATTGCAACGTCCTTAGACAGTATGCGGTTCTATGTTCGGCGATTAGCTACTACGTTGGGCGTTTCTTAGGCACCTGCGACTAAGATAGGTAACGAGGCGATACGGCGTCAATACGGAACGATTCTGAGTTTTGCGTAGGGTAAAAGCAGCGTTACAGTCTCAGAACTAAACGCAGTTTTGCTCCGGTAGAAAACTAAAAACCCCGTTTTCACAGGGTTTTTAGTTAAATGCTGATGGTGCAACGATGACTAGAAATCAATCCCAGCTCAAAGCCCCACCCGTCTGATACTCAATCACCCGAGTCTCAAAGAAATTCTTCTCTTTCTTCAAGTCCATGATCTCGCTCATCCAAGGGAACGGGTTGGTCGTGCCTGGGTACTCTTCCTTCAGACCAATCTGCGACAGGCGACGGTTGGCGATGAACTTGAGGTAGTCCTCCATCATCGCCGCGTTCATGCCCAGCACGCCGCGAGGCATGGTGTCGCGGGCGTATTCGATTTCCAGTTGGGTCCCTTGCAGGATCATCTGGGTCGCTTCTTCCTTCATCTCGGCGTCCCACAGGTGTGGGTTTTCGATCTTGATCTGGTTGATCACGTCGATGCCGAAGTTCAGGTGCATGGATTCGTCGCGCAGGATGTACTGGAACTGCTCGGCGACGCCGGTCATTTTGTTGCGGCGGCCCATGGAGAGGATCTGGGTGAAGCCGCAGTAGAAGAAGATGCCTTCCAGAACGCAGTAGTAGGCGATCAGGTTGCGCAGCAACTCTTTGTCGGTTTCCGGGGTGCCGGTTTCGAACTTCGGATCGGAGATCGAACGGGTGTATTTCAGGCCCCAGGCGGCTTTTTTCGCGACTGATGGGATCTCGTGGTACATGTTGAAGATCTCGCCTTCATCCATGGCCAGCGATTCGATGCAGTACTGGTAGGCGTGGGTGTGGATCGCCTCTTCGAAGGCCTGGCGCAGGATGTACTGGCGGCACTCCGGGTTGGTGATCAGGCGGTACACGGCCAGGACCAGGTTGTTGGCAACCAGGGAGTCGGCGGTGGAGAAGAAGCCCAGGTTGCGCATGACGATGCGGCGTTCGTCGTCGGTCAGGCCTTCCGGGTTTTTCCAGAGGGCGATGTCGGCGGTCATGTTGACTTCTTGCGGCATCCAGTGGTTTGCGCAGCCGTCCAGGTACTTCTGCCAGGCCCAGTCGTATTTGAATGGTACGAGCTGATTGAGGTCGGCGCGGCAGTTGATCATGCGCTTTTCATCGACGGCGACACGGGCGGAGGCGCCTTCGAGTTCGGCGAGGCCTTCGGCGACGTCGAGTTTGTCGAGGGCGGCCTTGGCGCGAATGATCGCGGCCGAGTCGCTGGCCGTCACGGCGCGGGCTTCGAGCGCGGCGGCACCGCCGGCGCTGTCGAGGCGGTCCATGTTGGCTTCAGAAGCGTGGCCGGCGTTGGCGCCTTTTACCGCGACTTCGCCGTCGTCTTCTTTGTCGAATTCGTCCCAGCTCAGCATGACGTGTCGTCTCCTGCGTGAGGGCCAGATGCCCATTGAAAGGCCTACTGGCCGCGGTGGATCTTGGAAAGTCGTTTGTTGCAGCAGCTGACGCAGGCAATAAACAGAAAAATGTACGGGTTGTGCTGAAGCGGCTTGCACGTATCGGCATGGTCGGCCGTTACGCAGGCTTCAGGTTGGCTTTGATCCCTGTAAGGGGATATTGCAGGCCCGTTTAAGGCGGCATTATAAGGACTTTTTTGCCTACGTGGTGCGGCGAAATAGCTCACAGAAGAGGTCGCGGGGGGCATACCCGCATGGGAGCGAGGGTTTACAAGGCTTTGGCCGTTGAAGATTTTTTTTGCACGGATCGGATGGCGGGCTTTTTTGCTCGGAAAGTGATCGATTTTTGCCGTTTTGCACTACATGTTGTGTTTGCTGGCGGTTTTTGGTGGCTCCAGACACAACCAGGCCCGATCGAAATCGGGCCATGGAAACTGCCGGTTGTGATCAGCCGTTGGAGCAGCCGGTGCCCATGACGCTGTAGCGCATGATGTGGCGCTGGCCCTTGGAATCTTCATATTCCATTTTCGCCGGGACCACTTCGCAGACATTCGGGATGGTGCTCATGGAAATGACTTTGGCGATGTCCAGGTGGGTGGAGTAGGTGTACTCCTCGATCGCCGGTTTCTGCTGTGCGACATCGGTCGGGGCCTCATCCGCCATGGCGGTGGCGCAAAGGCTGCCGAGGACCAGAACCCATAAAGCTTTCATCTGTATTTCACCTTTCTTGAGGTCGAGTGGGGTCACGCAGCCTTTTTGAGGCTGCGTGTGGAGCAAGTGTTGGAAGTAGGATCAATGGCCTTCGTGGGGGCTGTGTTGCGTCAATCGGGTTTGCCGGTTGGCGGGGTTGATTTTAGGAGGCGAGGGGAGGGGTAAACAGACTTGGTTTTGATAAACACTGTTGGTTGATCTGGTAATAATCGGCGTTCGGGCCTGTTAACAAATCCATTGATTTGATGTCGGCCGAACTGGCGCCTTCGCGAGCAGGCTCGCTCCCACAGATATCTCCCACATGAAGATATCTTCAGGTGGATTTGCGGGTTAGTACCGACATTTTGTAGGGACTTGTTACTACCATCGTCGAATGGTTCTATAGGCCCGCCCCAAGCTACAACGGAACCATACAAAAACAACTATTGTCACCGAGGTAAGAAAGATGAGTGCGGCTTCTGTGTATCCCGTTCGTCCCGAGGTTGCGGCCAGTACGCTGACTGACGAGGCGACCTATAAGGCCATGTACCAGCAGTCGGTCGTCAACCCCGATGGCTTCTGGCGCGAGCAGGCCAAGCGCCTCGACTGGATCAAGCCTTTCACCACGGTGAAACAGACCTCGTTCGACGATCACCATGTCGACATCAAGTGGTTTGCCGACGGCACCTTGAACGTTTCCTACAACTGCCTCGACCGTCATCTGGAAGAGCGCGGCGATCAGGTTGCGATCATCTGGGAGGGCGACGACCCGTCCGAGAGCCGCAACATCACTTATCGCGAACTGCATGAGCAAGTCTGCAAGTTCGCCAACGCCCTGCGCGGCCAGGACGTGCATCGCGGCGACGTGGTGACGATCTACATGCCGATGATTCCCGAGGCCGTGGTCGCCATGCTGGCCTGCACCCGGATCGGTGCCATCCACTCGGTGGTGTTCGGCGGCTTCTCGCCGGAAGCCCTGGCCGGCCGCATCATCGACTGCAAATCGAAAGTGGTGATCACTGCCGACGAAGGCATCCGTGCCGGCAAGAAGATCCCGCTCAAGGCCAACGTCGATGACGCGCTGACCAATCCGGAAACCAGCAGCATCCAGAAAGTCATCGTGTGCAAGCGCACGTCGGGCAACATCAAGTGGAACCAGCACCGTGACATCTGGTACGAAGACCTGATGAAAGTGGCCGGCACCGTTTGCGCGCCGAAGGAGATGGGCGCCGAGGAAGCGCTGTTCATCCTCTACACCTCCGGTTCCACCGGCAAGCCCAAGGGCGTGCAGCACACCACCGCCGGTTATTTGCTGTACGCGGCGCTGACCCATGAACGCGTATTCGACTACAAGCCCGGTGACATCTACTGGTGCACCGCTGACGTCGGCTGGGTTACCGGCCACAGTTATATCGTCTACGGCCCGTTGGCCAATGGCGCGACCACGCTGCTGTTCGAAGGCGTACCGAACTATCCGGACGTCACCCGAGTGGCCAAGGTGATCGACAAGCACAAGGTCAATATTCTCTACACCGCGCCGACCGCGATCCGCGCGATGATGGCTTCGGGCACCGCCGCCGTCGAAGGCGCCGATGGCAGCAGCCTGCGCCTGCTGGGTTCGGTGGGCGAGCCGATCAACCCGGAAGCCTGGGACTGGTACTACAAGAACGTCGGCAAGGAGCGTTGCCCGATCGTCGACACCTGGTGGCAGACCGAGACCGGCGGCGTACTGATCAGTCCACTGCCAGGCGCCACCGCGTTGAAGCCGGGTTCGGCCACGCGTCCGTTCTTTGGCGTGGTGCCGGCGCTGGTGGACAACCTCGGCAACCTGATCGAAGGCGCCGCCGAAGGCAACCTGGTGATCCTCGATTCGTGGCCGGGCCAGGCACGTACGCTGTACGGCGATCATGACCGTTTTGTCGATACTTACTTCAAGACCTTCAGCGGCATGTACTTCACCGGTGACGGCGCTCGTCGCGACGAGGACGGCTACTACTGGATCACCGGTCGGGTGGACGACGTGCTCAACGTCTCCGGTCACCGCATGGGCACCGCCGAGATCGAAAGCGCCATGGTTGCCCACCCGAAAGTCGCCGAGGCGGCGGTGGTGGGTGTGCCGCACGATATCAAGGGGCAGGGCATCTATGTCTATGTCACCTTGAACGCTGGCGAAGAAACCAGCGAAGCCTTGCGCCTGGAGCTGAAGAACTGGGTGCGCAAGGAGATCGGCCCGATTGCTTCGCCGGACGTGATCCAGT
This sequence comes from Pseudomonas sp. AGC41, assembly GCF_057334555.1. Taxonomy (NCBI): domain Bacteria; kingdom Pseudomonadati; phylum Pseudomonadota; class Gammaproteobacteria; order Pseudomonadales; family Pseudomonadaceae; genus Pseudomonas; species Pseudomonas sp. AGC41. The sequence continues at coordinate 116,939 of NZ_JBHFJB010000136.1, read as the reverse complement.
GGGCGCCGGGGCTGCCGAAGACCCGCTCCGGCAAGATCATGCGCCGCATCCTGCGCAAGATCGCCACGGCGGAATACGACGGCTTGGGTGATATCTCCACCCTGGCCGACCCGGGTGTGGTAGCGCACCTGATCGAGACGCACAAGACCATGAACGTCGCCTGACGCTCCTTGCAACACACAAAAAGCCCCGCCTGGCATTTTGCCGAGCGGGGCTTTTTTGTGCGCGCCCGCCGCCACTGTGGCTTGCAAGCGAGCGCCTTTGTGGCGAGGGAGCTTGCTCCCGCTCGGCTGCGCAGCAGTCGTCAACCGGCCGATGCGGTATGTCTGGATGACCGCGGTGTCTGGGTTTAGGGCCGCTGCGCAGCCCAGCGGGAGCGAGCTCCCTCGCCACGGGAGGGGTTTGAATAAATATCGGGCTTCAAGGTGGGACGCGTCTGAACGTTACCGGTGTTTCGAAATGTGTAACCAAAGGCGCCACGACGGGGCAAAGTGAAACGCAAAGCCCCGTTTCAGGGCCGTTTCGGACCGATGGAAAAACAAGTCGCCACGCTGTGCTTGCCGGATTAGAAGGGTTTGCGAATAATAGGCCCGCTAATTGCAGCATGGATCGGTTCCCTGTCTTTTGCTCTTGCATGAATTTGCGGGGCTGTCAATGTGCTCGAACGGCTTTCTCGGTGCTTCTGTAATTAGTTGTCGCATTGAAGAAATATCGGCTTCGGGCCTGTCGTTAGAATGCCGATCACTCGCTCGTCGTGGCTCGCGTTGGATAAATCGTGAGCTCCCTAGGACGCAAGTTCGTTCCACCCATTCGCATATTGGGCTGTTGCTCACTCTGCCGTTTTCGCCCTTTACCGATGGAGTCCCAAGATGAAGAAACTTGTGCTGCTTGGCGCCCTGGCGCTGTCCGTGCTGTCCCTGCCGACCTTCGCTGATGAGAAACCGCTGAAGATCGGTATCGAAGCGGCTTACCCTCCGTTCGCCTCCAAGGCTCCGGACGGCAGCATCGTCGGCTTCGACTACGACATCGGCAATGCGCTGTGCGAAGAGATGAAGGTCAAGTGCGTGTGGGTCGAGCAGGAGTTCGACGGCCTGATCCCGGCGCTGAAAGTGCGCAAGATCGACGCGATCCTGTCGTCCATGTCGATTACTGAAGATCGCAAGAAGTCCGTCGACTTCACCAACAAGTACTACAACACCCCGGCTCGTCTGGTGATGAAGGCCGGTACCCAGGTCAGCGACGGCCTGGCTGAGCTCAAGGGCAAGAACATCGGCGTCCAGCGCGGTTCGATCCACGAGCGTTTCGCCCGTGAAGTCCTGGCCCCGCTGGGTGCCGAGATCAAGCCGTACGGTTCGCAGAACGAAATCTATCTGGACGTCTCCGCCGGCCGTCTCGATGGCACCGTGGCCGACGCGACGCTGCTGGATGACGGTTTCCTGAAGACTGACGCGGGCAAGGGCTTTGCATTCGTCGGCCCGGCGTTCACCGACGAGAAATACTTCGGCGACGGCATCGGTATCGCGGTTCGCAAGGGCGATGCGCTGAAAGGCAAGATCAACAGCGCGATCACCGCCATTCGCGAGAGCGGCAAGTACAAGCAAATCCAGGACAAGTACTTCGCCTTCGATATCTACGGCAAGTAACCACGTCCCGCCACTGCGGCGAAATGGCGCAAGCAACAGGATCTCTGCGGTTTGCGCCATTTTTTCATCCACTTTCGAGGACCTGAATCATGTTGAAAGGCTACGGGGCTGTCATCCTCGATGGCGCATGGTTGACGCTTCAGCTCGCCTTGTCGTCCATGGCCCTGGCCATCGTCCTGGGGCTGATCGGTGTCGCGTTGCGCCTCTCGCCGGTGCGTTGGCTGGCGTGGCTGGGCGACCTGTATTCCACGGTCATTCGCGGCATTCCCGACCTGGTGCTGATCCTGCTGATCTTTTACGGCGGCCAGGATTTGCTCAACCGCGTGGCGCCGATGCTCGGCTATGACGACTACATCGACCTGAACCCGCTGGCGGCCGGTATCGGCACCCTGGGCTTCATCTTCGGTGCGTACCTGTCGGAAACCTTTCGCGGCGCGTTCATGGCGATCCCCAAGGGGCAGGCCGAGGCGGGCATGGCGTATGGCATGAACGGCTTCCAGGTGTTTTTTCGGGTGCTGGTGCCGCAGATGATTCGCCTGGCGATCCCGGGCTTCACCAACAACTGGCTGGTACTGACCAAGGCCACCGCGCTGATTTCGGTGGTGGGCCTGCAAGACATGATGTTCAAGGCCAAGCAGGCGGCGGATGCCACCCGCGAGCCTTTCACCTTCTTCCTCGCAGTGGCGGCGATGTATCTGGTGATCACCAGTGTCTCGTTGCTGGCATTGCGTCACCTTGAGAAGCGCTACTCGGTAGGCGTAAGGGCGGCTGATCTATGATCTTCGACTACAACGTCATCTATGAAGCCTTGCCCCTGTACTTCAGTGGCCTGCTGACCACCCTGAAGCTGCTGGCCCTGTCGCTGTTCTTTGGCCTGCTGGCGGCGTTGCCCCTGGGGCTGATGCGGGTGTCCAAGCAGCCGATCGTCAACATGACGGCCTGGCTCTACACCTACGTGATCCGCGGCACGCCGATGCTGGTGCAGCTGTTCCTGATCTATTACGGGCTGGCGCAGTTCCAGGTGGTGCGCGAAAGCTTCCTCTGGCCATGGCTGTCCAGCGCGACGTTCTGTGCGTGCCTGGCGTTCGCCATCAACACCAGCGCCTATACCGCCGAGATCATCGCCGGCAGCCTGCGGGCCACGCCTAACGGTGAGATCGAGGCGGCCAAGGCCATGGGCATGTCGCGCTACAAGCTGTACCGCCGGATCCTGCTGCCGTCGGCGTTGCGCCGGGCGCTGCCGCAATACAGCAACGAAGTGATCATGATGCTGCAGACCACCAGCCTGGCGTCCATCGTCACCCTGATCGACATCACCGGCGCCGCGCGCACGGTGAACGCGCAGTATTACCTGCCGTTCGAGGCCTACATCACCGCCGGCGTTTTCTACCTGTGCCTGACCTTCATCCTGGTGCGCCTGTTCAAACTGGCCGAGCGCCGCTGGCTGGGTTACCTGGCCCCGCGCAAGCACTGATAACGCATCGATCCGATCGACTGCTCAACGACTGACGTTTTGTGAGAACCGACCGCATGTACAAGCTTGAAGTCCAAGACCTGCATAAACGCTATGGCAGTCACGAAGTGCTCAAGGGCGTGTCCCTGAAAGCCGCCGCTGGCGACGTGATCAGCATCATCGGCTCCAGTGGCTCCGGCAAGAGCACCTTCCTGCGTTGCATCAACCTGCTTGAGCAACCCCACGCCGGCAAGATTTTGCTCAACAACGAAGAGCTGAAGCTGGTGGCAGGCAAGGACGGCGCCATGAAGGCTTCGGACCCCAAGCAGCTGCAACGCATGCGTTCGCGGTTGTCGATGGTGTTCCAGCATTTCAACCTGTGGTCGCACATGACCGCGCTGGAAAACATCATCGAAGCGCCGGTGCACGTGCTGGGCGTGGCCAAGGCCGAAGCGCGGGAGAAGGCCGAACACTATCTGAACAAGGTCGGCGTGGCCCATCGCAAGGACGCTTACCCAGGCCACATGTCCGGCGGCGAGCAGCAGCGTGTGGCAATCGCCCGTGCGCTGGCGATGGAGCCTGAGGTGATGCTGTTCGACGAGCCGACTTCGGCGCTCGACCCGGAGCTGGTCGGCGACGTGCTCAAGGTGATGCAGGCGCTGGCCCTGGAAGGCCGGACCATGGTGGTGGTGACCCACGAGATGGGCTTTGCCCGCGAGGTGTCGAACCAACTGGTGTTCTTGCACAAAGGCATCGTCGAAGAAAGCGGCAATCCGCGCGAAGTGCTGGTCAATCCGCAATCGGAGCGCTTGCAGCAATTCTTGTCGGGCAGCCTGAAGTAATCGCTCCCGTACGCACCTGATTTGGGTCATGCTGCGCACCGCGCGCCAGATGGTCTAATTTGGTTGCAGCCGCTTTTGGCTTTAACACTGTTTTTGCTTCGGATTGCCCAACATGACTGCCCATCGAATAGGTTTCCTGATTTGGCCCAGCACTAAAGCGTTGACGCTGGCGCTGGCCGAGGAGGCCTTGCGCGTTGCGCAGCGAGTGCATCCGGACGTGGTCTACGAGCTGTCCTTTTTGCACGCCGAGCCGCCGGCCGAGGGTGCCTGGCAACTGCCGGGCGAAGCCTGGGCCGGCAAGCTCGAAGGCTTGCAGAAACTGTTTCTGCTGGCCGATGAGCCGCCGACGTCGCTGGCCTCGCCGTTGAGCAGCGCGCTCAAGCAACTGGTGCGCGCCGGCTGTGTAATTGGCGGCTTGTCCGCCGGCGTCTATCCGCTGGCGCAGTTGGGTTTGCTTGATGGTTACCGAGCCGCCGTACACTGGCGCTGGCAGGACGATTTCTCCGAACGTTTTCCCAAGGTCATCGCCACCAGCCATTTGTTCGACTGGGACCGCGATCGCCTGAGCGCCTGTGGCGGCATGTCGGTGCTCGACCTGTTGCTGGCGGTGCTGGCCCGGGACCACGGCGCGGAGCTGGCCGGCGCGGTCTCGGAGGAACTGGTGGTCGAACGCATTCGCGAAGGCGGCGAGCGCCAGCGCATCCCGTTGCAGAACCGCCTCGGCTCCAGCCATCCGAAGCTGACCCAGGCGGTGCTCTTGATGGAGGCCAACATCGAAGAGCCGCTGACCACCGATGAAATCGCCCAGCATGTGTGCGTGTCCCGTCGCCAGTTGGAGCGGATCTTCAAGCAATACCTCAACCGCGTGCCCAGCCAGTATTACCTGGAGCTGCGCCTGAACAAGGCCCGGCAGATGCTGATGCAGACCAGTAAATCGATCATCCAGATCGGCCTGTCCTGCGGTTTCTCCTCCGGGCCGCATTTCTCCAGCGCTTACCGCAACTTCTTCGGCGCCACGCCGCGGGAAGATCGCAACCAGCGACGCAGCAGCAGCCCGTTCGAATTGTCGTCGGTGCCGTCGGAACGCGGCTGAGGCAAATCTTCGGGATGACGCCGCAAATCCTGCGCCAACGTTTAAACTGCGCCTTTGCGACGCTATTTGTCGCATTGCCGTAAACCCGCGCAAAACGTGGGTTGGCGCTATAAGAAGTTGTCGCTTGGCGGCAAGGCCGGGCTGAAAACTGTCCTTACAATCCTCACCAAGCTCGCCAGTTCCAGGCGGGTGTTCCTCTTCAGGAGACTCCGATGTCCGTTGAGCAAGCCGCGGTCCAACGCGCCGATTTCGACCAGGTAATGGTTCCCAACTATGCACCTGCTGCCTTTATCCCCGTGCGTGGTGCCGGTTCCCGCGTGTGGGACCAGTCCGGTCGCGAGTTGATCGACTTTGCTGGCGGTATCGCAGTCAACGTACTGGGCCATGCCCACCCGGCGCTGGTCGGTGCACTGACCGAGCAGGCCAATAAGCTGTGGCACGTATCGAACGTGTTCACCAACGAGCCAGCCCTGCGCCTGGCGCATAAACTGGTCGATGCGACCTTCGCCGAGCGTGCATTCTTCTGCAACTCCGGCGCCGAAGCCAACGAGGCCGCCTTCAAGCTGGCCCGTCGCGTCGGCTTTGATCGGTTCGGCAGCGAGAAATACGAGATTATCGCCGCGCTCAACAGCTTCCACGGACGCACCCTGTTTACCGTCAACGTCGGCGGCCAGTCGAAGTACTCCGACGGTTTCGGTCCTAAAATCACCGGCATCACCCACGTTCCTTATAACGACCTTGCGGCTTTGCAAGCAGCGGTCTCGGACAAGACCTGCGCGGTGGTGCTGGAGCCGATCCAAGGCGAGGGCGGCGTGTTGCCGGGCGATCTGGCTTATCTGCAAGGTGCCCGCGAGCTGTGCGATGCACACGATGCGCTGCTGGTATTCGACGAAGTGCAGACCGGCATGGGCCGCAGTGGCGAATTGTTCGCCTACATGCATTACGGCGTGGTTCCGGACATCCTCACCAGCGCCAAGAGCCTGGGCGGTGGTTTCCCGATCGCGGCGATGCTCACCACCGAAGCGCTGGCCAAGCACCTGGTGGTCGGTACCCACGGCACCACCTATGGTGGTAACCCGCTGGCCTGCGCAGTGGCCGAAGCGGTGATCGACGTGGTCAACACGCCTGAAGTGCTCGGTGGGGTCAAAGCCAAGCATCAGAAATTCAAGGCGCGCCTGGAGCAGATCGGCGAGAAGTACGGCTTGTTCACCCAGGTCCGTGGTCTTGGCCTGTTGATCGGCTGCGTGCTGAACGACAACTGGAAGGGCAAGGCCAAGGACATCTTCAACGCCGCCGAGCAGGAAGGCCTGATGATTCTGCAAGCCGGTCCGGACGTGATTCGTTTCGCCCCGAGCCTGGTGGTGGACGATGCCGACATCGACGCCGGCCTGGACCGCTTCGAGCGGGCTGCGGCGAAGCTGACGCAAGCCTGATCCAGACTTGACCGGCCCTGGTGTGGGGCGGCTTTTGTGGGGGGGGGGGGGGGGGG
>NZ_JBHFJB010000136.1:106589-110297 GCF_057334555.1 Pseudomonas sp. AGC41 | reverse complement strand
CCCCCCCCCACAGGAGGTTCACTTCAGTGTCCGGTTTTTTTTATTCTCTGTGTATCGACTTCATGGTCGAACCGTTTATTTCAAGTTAAGGAGTGACACCATGCTGGTGATGCGCCCCGCGCAAATGGCTGATCTGGGCGAGGTACAGCGTCTGGCTGCGGACAGTCCGATCGGTGTCACTTCCTTGCCGGACGACGTGGAACGCCTGAGCGACAAGATCGCTGCAAGCGAAGCCTCGTTCGCCGCCGAAGTCAGTTTCAACGGCGAGGAGAGCTATTTCTTCGTCCTTGAAGACACCACCACCGGCAAACTGGTGGGCTGTTCGGCCATCGTTGCGTCGGCGGGTTATTCCGAGCCGTTCTACAGCTTTCGCAACGAGACCTTCGTCCACGCCTCCCGCGAGTTGAAGATCCATAACAAGATCCACGTCCTGTCCCAATGCCACGACTTGACCGGCAACAGCCTGTTGACCAGTTTCTACGTGGTCCCGGAACTGGTCGGCTCGCCGTGGGCGGAGCTCAATTCGCGCGGACGCCTGCTGTTCGTCGCCAGCCACCCGGAGCGCTTCGCCGATTCGGTGGTGACCGAGATTGTCGGCTACAGCGACGAGAATGGCGATTCGCCGTTCTGGGACGCCATCGGTCGCAATTTCTTCGACCTCAATTACGCCGCCGCCGAGCGCTTGTGCGGGCTGAAAAGCCGTACCTTCCTCGCCGAGCTGATGCCGCATTACCCGATCTATGTGCCGCTGTTGCCGGACGCCGCCCAGGAAGCCATGGGCCAGGTTCACCCGCGCGCGCAGATCACCTTCGATATCCTGATGCGCGAAGGTTTCGAAACCGATCACTACATCGACATCTTCGATGGCGGTCCGACCTTGCATGCGCGTGTCTCGGGGATCCGCTCGATCGCCCAGAGCCGCGTGGTGCCGGTCAAGATCGGTGAAACGGTCAAGGGCGTCGGTCGCCAGTACCTGGTCGCCAATGCCCAACTGCAGGATTACCGCGCCGTGCTGCTCGAACTCGATTACGCGCCGGGCAAGCCCGTGACACTGGATATGGAAGCGGCCGAAGCCCTGGGCGTCGGCGAGGGTGCCAGCGTGCGCCTGGTAGCCGTATAACGCTTTACGCCTGAGTTTTTCGCGGGTGGCTTGAGCGGCCCGTTTGAGGAGATAGCATGATCGTTCGTCCCGTACGCAGCAGCGATTTACCCGCTCTGATCGCCCTGGCCCGCAGCACCGGCACCGGCCTGACCACCCTGCCGGCCAACGAAGAGCGCCTGGCGCATCGGGTCGGCTGGGCCGAGAAGACCTTTCGCGGCGAAGCCGGGCGCGGCGATGCGGACTACCTGTTCGTGCTCGAAGACGACGACGGTCGCGTGGTGGGCATTTCCGCCATCGCCGGTGCCGTGGGGCTGCGCGAGCCCTGGTACAACTTCCGCGTCGGCCTGACGGTCAGCGCTTCCCAGGAGCTGAACATCTACCGGGAAATCCCGACGCTGTTCCTGGCCAACGACCTGACCGGCAATTCCGAGCTGTGCTCGCTGTTTCTGCACGCCGACTACCGCAACGGCCTCAACGGCCGCATGCTGGCCAAGGCGCGGCTGCTGTTCATCGCCGAATTCGCCCAGCTGTTCGGCAACAAGATCATCGCCGAGATGCGCGGCATGTCCGACGAAAACGGCCGCTCGCCGTTCTGGGAAAGCCTCGGCCGGCACTTCTTCAAGATGGAATTCAGCCAGGCCGATTACCTGACCGGTGTGGGCAACAAGGCCTTCATTGCCGAATTGATGCCCAAGTTCCCGCTGTACACCTGCTTCCTGTCCGAGGATGCCCGCGCCGTGATCGGCCAGGTCCATCCCGACACCGAACCGGCGCTGTCGATGCTCAAGAGCGAAGGCTTCAGTTATCAGGGCTACGTCGACATCTTCGACGCCGGCCCGGCCGTCGAATGCGAGACCGGCAAGATCCGCGCGATTCGCGACAGCCAGGCGCTGGTGCTGGCCATCGGCACGCCGGGCGATGACGCCACGCCATTCCTCATCCATAACCGCAAGTGCCAGGACTGCCGCATCACCGCGGCGCCGGCGCGCTTTGCCGCGGGCACCCTGGTGGTCGATCCGCTGACCGCCAAACGTCTTCAACTCAACGCCGGCGACCAGGTGCGTGCCGTGGCGTTGTCCGCCGCTCGGGAGACCAAATAATGAAATCGCTGTACATCGCGGGAAGCTGGCTGGAAGGCCAGGGCGACGTCTTTGAGTCGTTGAACCCGGTCACCCAGCAAGTGCTGTGGACGGGCAAGGGCGCCACGGCGGCGCAGGTCGAGTCGGCCGTGCAGGCCGCGCGCCAGGCGTTCCCGGAATGGGCGCGGCGCTCGCTGGATGAGCGCATCCAGGTGCTCGAAGCCTTCGCCGGCACCTTGAAGACGCATGCTGACGAACTGGCTCGTTGCATCGGTGAGGAAACCGGCAAGCCGCTGTGGGAAGCCACCACCGAAGTCACCAGCATGATCAACAAGGTGGCTATCTCGGTGCAGAGCTACCGCGAGCGCACCGGCGAAAAGAGCGGCCCCCTGGGCGACGCCACCGCCGTGCTGCGGCACAAACCTCACGGTGTGGTGGCGGTATTCGGCCCCTACAACTTCCCCGGCCATTTGCCCAACGGGCACATCGTGCCGGCATTGCTGGCGGGCAACTGCGTGTTGTTCAAACCGAGCGAGCTGACCCCAAAAGTCGCCGAGCTGACGGTCCAGTGCTGGGTCGAGGCCGGCCTGCCGGCGGGCGTGCTGAACCTGCTGCAAGGAGCGCGGGAAACCGGTATCGCCCTGGCAGCGGATCCGGGCATCGACGGGCTGTTCTTCACCGGTTCCAGTCGCACCGGCAACCTGCTGCATCAACAATTCTCCGGTCGTCCGGACAAGATCCTCGCGCTGGAAATGGGCGGCAACAACCCACTGGTGGTGGACGAAGTGGCCGACGTCGACGCGGCGGTCTACACGATCATCCAGTCGGCGTTTATTTCCGCCGGCCAGCGTTGCACCTGCGCACGCCGCCTGTTGGTGCCGGAAGGTGCCTGGGGCGACGCCTTGCTGGCGCGTCTGGTGCAGGTCAGCTCGACCATTGAAGTCGGCGCCTTTGACCAGCAACCGGCGCCGTTCATGGGCTCGGTGGTTTCCTTGGGCGCGGCGAAGGCGCTGATGGACGCGCAAAATCATTTGCTGGGCAAGGGCGCCGTGCCACTGCTCGCCATGACCCAGCCGCAGCCCCAAGCCGCATTGCTGACCCCGGGGATCCTCGACGTGACCGCCGTGGCCGAGCGCCCTGACGAAGAGCTGTTCGGGCCTTTGCTACAAGTGATCCGCTACCAGGATTTCGCCGCGGCGATCAGCGAAGCCAACAATACCCAATATGGCCTGGCCGCCGGTTTGCTCTCGGATTCGCAAGAACGTTACGACCAGTTCTGGCTGCAAAGCCGCGCGGGCATCGTCAACTGGAACAAACAGCTGACCGGCGCCGCCAGCAGCGCGCCGTTCGGCGGCATCGGCGCCTCGGGCAACCACCGCGCCAGTGCTTATTACGCGGCGGATTACTGCGCGTATCCGGTGGCGTCGCTGGAGACGCCAAGCCTGGTGATGCCGGCCAGCCTGACGCCTGGCGTGCGAATGGCGTAGCCCCCTTCGCGAGCAGGCTCGCTCCCACAAAGGATTGCGC
>NZ_JBHFJB010000136.1:103658-106569 GCF_057334555.1 Pseudomonas sp. AGC41 | reverse complement strand
GGATTGCGCAAAACCCTGTGGGAGCGAGCCTGCTCGCGAAGGGGCGCCGCAATTGTTATTGATGCCTATAAAAAACAGATTCTCGTGGAGCCTCGCTGATGAAATCCTATGAAGTCAACTTTGACGGTCTAGTGGGGCCGACCCATAACTACGGCGGGCTCTCGTACGGCAACGTCGCGTCCCAGAGCAACAGCCAGCAATCCTCCAACCCCAAGGAGGCGGCGCTGCAAGGCCTGGCGAAAATGAAGGCGCTGATGGAGATGGGTTTCCAGCAGGGCGTGCTGGCGCCGCAGGAGCGGCCGGACGTGGCGGCCTTGCGTCGCTTGGGTTTTGCCGGCACTGACGCGCAGGTCATCCAGCACGCCGCGAAAGAGGCGATGCCGCTGCTGGTCGCCAGTTGCTCGGCCTCGAGCATGTGGGTGGCCAACGCCGCCACCGTCAGCCCGAGCGCCGATACCGGTGATGGCCGCGTGCATTTCACCGCCGCCAACCTCAATTGCAAGTACCACCGCAGCATCGAGCACCCGACCACCAGCCGGGTGTTGGGCGCGATGTTCGCCGACCAGCAGCACTTCGCCCATCACGCCGCGCTGCCCGCGGTGGCGCAGTTCGGCGACGAGGGCGCGGCCAACCACACGCGATTCTGCCGCGCCTATGGCGAGGCCGGCGTCGAGTTTTTTGTCTTCGGCCGCAGCGCCTTCGACAGCCGTTACCCGTCGCCACAGAAATACCCGGCGCGCCAGACCCTCGAAGCGTCCCAGGCGGTTGCGCGCCTGCACGGTCTGCGGGAGGAGGGCGTGGTCTACGCGCAACAGAACCCGGCGGTGATCGACCAGGGCGTCTTCCACAACGACGTGATCGCGGTCGGTAATGGCGAAGTGTTGTTCTACCACGAGGACGCCTTCCTCGACACGGACAAGATGCTGGCCGAGCTGAGCGATAAAATCGCCAAGGTCGGTGGGAAATTTCAGCCAGTGTGCGTACCGCGTTCGGCGGTCACCGTGGATGATGCGGTACGTTCCTACCTGTTCAATAGCCAGTTGCTGTCCCGTGCCGACGGCTCGATGCTGTTGATCGTGCCGGAAGAATGCCGTGGCAACGAACGCGTCTGGAAATACCTGCAAGGCCTGACGGGGTCTGGCGGGGTGATTCGCGAAGTGAAGGTCTTCGATCTCAAGCAAAGCATGCAGAACGGCGGCGGCCCCGCTTGCCTGAGGTTGCGCGTGGCGCTTAACGAAACCGAACTGGCGGCCGTCAACCCAGGGGTTATCATGACCGCGCCGCTGTATGAGTCGTTGACCCAATGGGTCGAGCGCCATTACCGCGACCGCATGACCGAAAACGACCTGGCGGACCCGCAATTGTTGCTTGAATGCCGGTCGGCACTGGATGAGCTGACACAAATCCTTAAACTTGGCTCGGTTTATCCTTTCCAGATCAATTGAAAGCGCGCGCGTCCTGACTACAGTCAAGGCAGGGCGCGTTGCCTTATCCCCCGACGAGAATGTAAAGACATGAGCGATACCCTGCAGCTTATCCTGGAAGACACCGACGGCACGCAACTGGAAACCTCCTGCACCCGCGTCGCGGTGATGTGGCAGGGCAAGGAGCTGTGGATCCAGCAGGACGGCCGCGGCCAGCTGTTGATCGGCGTCGACGTCGAGGAAGGGGACGCGGAATACGCCAACCTCTTGCTGCGTCCATTGGCGACCAATCTGGTCAGCCTGCAACTGGAAATGGAACCGGCCGACATCGGCGATGACGACCACGTCCATGGCCCTGACTGCGGCCACGACCACTAAGGAAACCGCGCTATGCTCGCCCTCGGCAAACTGCTTGAACTGACCCTCGCCGGCCGCGAACCGGCGGAGAAGACTCAACTGACTGTCGAAGGCGTACGGATGCGCTGGTTGAGCGAGGGCGCGCTGGAGGTCAAGCCGCCCGAAGCCCGGGACAACGGCCTGGACCTGCTGCTGTCGGCCGGTATCCATGGCAATGAAACCGCGCCGATCGAGTTGCTCGATCGCCTGCTGCACGACATTGCACGTGGCGACCTGAAGCCGCGGGCACGCATTCTTTTTCTGTTCGGCAATCCCGAGGCGATTCGTCGCGGCGAGCGTTTTGTCGAGCAGGACGTCAACCGGCTGTTCAACGGCCGCCACGAACTGAGCGGCGGCCCCGAGGCGTTGCGCGCCTGTGAGCTGGAACGGCTGGCCGCGAGTTTCTTCAGCGTGCCGGACCGCAGCCGTCTGCACTACGACTTGCACACCGCCATTCGCGGTTCGAAGATCGAGCAGTTCGCCCTGTACCCCTGGAAGGAGGGTCGCCAACACTCACGTCGCGAGCTGGCGCGCCTGCGCGCGGCGGGCATGGAAGCGGTGTTGCTGCAGAACAAACCGTCCATCGTCTTCAGCGCCTACACCTACGACCAGCTGGGCGCCGAGTCCTTCACCCTGGAACTGGGCAAGGCCCGGCCGTTCGGGCAGAACGGTGGTGTCGATGTGAATCTGCTGGAAACCCGCCTGCATCAGATCATTGAGGGCAACGAGCCGGAGCTGGACGACAGCCTGGACGGTCTGCAACTGTTCAGCGTGGCGCGGGAAATCATCAAGCACAGCGACAGCTTCCGCCTGAACCTGCCGGTGGATATCGAGAACTTCTCGGAGCTTGAAAAAGGTTACGTCCTGGCCGAAGACATCGCCCAGACCCGTTGGGTGATCGAAGAAGAAGGCGCGCGGATCATCTTCCCCAATCCCAAGGTCAAGAATGGCTTGCGCGCGGGCATCCTGATCGTGCCGGCGACTGAGGCGAACCTGGCCTGACCTGAGTCTCGGACTCAACACATGACCCCTGTAGGAGCGAGCCTGCTCGCGAAAGCGATGTATCGGCCGACATTGATGGCGACTGACAC
>NZ_JBHFJB010000136.1:94199-103596 GCF_057334555.1 Pseudomonas sp. AGC41 | reverse complement strand
GGCGCGCTCCCACAAGGGAAACTGTGTCCAGGTTTATACCGCTACCGCCCGCTGCTCACTGCGGCGCAACGCCCGCGTCTTGTGCAGCGTATCGGCACAGGTCTTCGCCGCTTCCTGGCCCTTGTGCACGAAGTGCTCGAAGAAGAACTTCTGATGTTCTTCGCCAGCGTGGAAGTGATGCGGCGTCAGCACGACCGAAAACACCGGTACTTCGGTTTCCAGCTGGACCTGCATCAAACCGCTGATCACCGATTGGGCGACGAACTCGTGGCGATAGATGCCACCGTCCACCACCAGACCGGCGGCGACGATGCCGGCGTAACGACCTGACTTGGCCAGCAGCTTGGCGTGCAGCGGGATTTCAAAGGCGCCGCCGACTTCGAAGAAGTCGATGTCGTTTTCCTGATAACCCTGGTTGATCATCTCAGTGACGAAGCCTTTCCGGCTCTGGTCGACGATTTCCTTGTGCCAGCAGGCCTGGATGAACGCGACGCGCTCGCCCGGATGGGTTTTGGTCTTGCTGTCGATTGCGGTGGGTTGCATGTTCTGGTTCCTGTTTGTGTGAAAAACAGGGCGTCATGAATCGAAGGGGATTCGAGGGTACGCCGCGCACAAGACGGTCGCAGGCGGCCCTTGGGTGTCAATCCCGTTCTCTCTTCATCCGGACTATGACCGTCGGCCCCGGAATCACACCGGGTCTGCTGACCTTGTCGCTGCACGGTAAAGACCGTGTAGCACCAAGCGCTCGCGGGCTATGCGCATTGCGCGCAATTACCGCCGGTGGGGAATTGCACCCCGCCCTGAGAACGTTTTGCCGTCACATTTTGTGACGGCGCAGGATTTTTAACACATAACCCCCTCTGGGAGCGAGCCTGCTCGCGAACACGGTGTATCAGTTGAATAGATGTCGCTGACCCAACGCATTCGCGAGCAGGCTCGCTCCCACAGGGGAACTCATCAATCTTCAGGCCAGGTGTTCTTTTCCTTCGACCGGGCTTGATTATTCCTGCCCATGCCCGCAGTAATTGCCGTTCGAAAGGGAATTTCCCCATACAGAACCGAGGCCAGATTCATGCGCGTTATCGACCTTCGCAGCGACACGGTGACCCAACCTTCCGCCGGCATGCTGGACGCCATGGCCAGCGCGCCGACCGGCGACGATGTGTATGGCGAAGATCCGACCGTCAATCGTCTCGAAGCCGAGCTGGCCGCGCGGCTGGGATTCGCGGCGGCGTTGTTCGTGCCCACGGGCACCATGAGCAACCTGCTGGGGTTGATGGCCCACTGCGAACGCGGTGATGAATACATCGTCGGGCAGCAGGCTCACACCTACAAGTACGAGGGTGGCGGTGCGGCGGTGCTCGGTTCGATCCAGCCTCAGCCCCTGGAAGTGCAGGCCGACGGTTCGCTGGACTTGGCGCAAGTGGCTGCCGCGATCAAGCCCGACGATTTCCATTTTGCCCGCACCCGCCTGCTGGCCCTGGAAAACACCATGCAGGGCAAGGTCCTGCCGCTGGAGTACCTGGCGCAGGCGCGGCGGCTCACCCGGGAACATGGCCTGGCGCTACACCTGGACGGCGCGCGGCTGTACAACGCCGCCGTCAAGCTGAATGTTGATGCCCGGGACATCACCCAACATTTCGATTCGGTGTCGGTGTGCCTGTCCAAGGGCCTCGGGGCTCCGGTAGGCTCGGTGCTGTGTGGCACTGACGAGTTGATTGGCAAGGCCCGACGGCTGCGCAAGATGGTCGGTGGCGGTATGCGCCAGGCCGGGATCCTCGCGGCGGCGGGGCTGTATGCCCTGAAACATAACGTCCAGCGCCTGGCCGACGACCACGCCAATGCCCAGCGGCTTGCCGAGGGCTTGCGTGCGGCGGGTTATGCCGTCGAGCCGGTGCAGACCAACATGGTCTACGTGCAGATCGGCGAGCGGGCCGAGGCGATCAAGGCCTACGCCGCTGAGCGGGGTATCCAGCTCAGCGCCGCGCCCCGTCTGCGCATGGTCACCCACATGGACGTCAGCGCCGGGCAAATCGACCAAGTGATCGACACTTTCGTCGCATTTTCCCGCAACTGATCCTTTCACCGGCCCGATTGACGGTTTCTATCGCATAACACACTGTACCCCACGCAAAGGGCCGATATAATGCGGCCCTTTGCCGTTGCTTCGTCTGTTGACGTTTTGCACAGGCCTTTGGCCGCAGCCTCCGTGGAAGAACCTAATGAAAAGCGCAGAAATCCGTGAAGCCTTCCTTCGCTTCTTCGAAGAGCAAGGCCACACCCGAGTAGCCTCCAGCTCTTTGATTCCGGGCAACGACCCGACCCTGCTGTTCACCAACGCGGGGATGAACCAGTTCAAGGACTGCTTCCTGGGCCAGGAAAAACGTGCCTACACCCGCGCGGTGAGCAGCCAGAAATGCGTGCGTGCCGGCGGCAAGCACAACGACCTGGAAAACGTCGGTTATACCGCTCGTCACCACACTTTCTTCGAAATGCTGGGTAATTTCAGCTTCGGTGACTACTTCAAGCGCGACGCCATCACCTTCGCCTGGAACTTCCTGACTTCCGAAAAATGGCTGAACCTGCCGAAGGAAAAGCTCTGGGTCACGGTCTACGCCACCGACGACGAAGCCTACGACATCTGGACCAAAGAGGTCGGTGTCCCGGCTGAACGCATGGTGCGCATCGGCGACAACAAAGGCGCGCCTTACGCTTCCGACAACTTCTGGACCATGGGCGACACTGGTCCGTGCGGCCCTTGCACCGAGATTTTCTACGATCACGGCGCCGACATCTGGGGCGGCCCACCCGGCTCGCCGGAAGAGGATGGCGACCGCTACATCGAGATCTGGAACAACGTGTTCATGCAGTTCAACCGCACCGCCGACGGCGTGTTGCATCCGCTGCCAGCGCCGTCGGTAGACACCGGCATGGGCCTGGAGCGGATCAGTGCAGTGTTGCAGCACGTCCATTCCAACTACGAAATCGACCTGTTCCAGAGCCTGTTGGCCGCTTCGGCCAAGGCCATTGGTTGCTCCAATGACAACCAGGCCTCGCTGAAAGTGGTGGCCGACCATATCCGTTCCTGCGGCTTCCTGATCGCCGATGGCGTGCTGCCTTCCAACGAAGGTCGCGGCTACGTGCTGCGCCGGATCATTCGTCGCGCCTGCCGTCACGGCAACAAGTTGGGCGCCAAGGGCAGCTTCTTCTATCAGATCGTCGCGGCGCTCGTGGCCGAGATGGGCGAGGCCTTCCCGGAGCTCAAGACTCAGCAGGCGCACATCGAACGTGTCCTCAAGGGTGAAGAAGAGCAGTTCGCCAAGACCCTCGAGCAGGGCCTGAAGATCCTCGAGCAGGATCTGGCCGAGCTCAAGGGCAACGTGGTTCCAGGTGACGTGGTGTTCAAGCTGTACGACACCTATGGCTTCCCGATGGACCTGACCGGCGACATCGCCCGCGAACGCAACCTGACCCTCGACGAGGAAGGTTTCGAGCGCGAAATGGAAGCCCAGCGCGTGCGCGCGCGTTCCGCCAGTTCCTTCGGCATGGACTACAACAGCCTGGTCAAGGTTGACGTGGCCACCGAATTCACCGGTTACGCCGCGACCACCGGCTCGGCCAAGATCGTGGCGATCTATAAGGACGGGCAATCGGTCGACGTCCTGAGCGAAGGCCAGGAAGGCGTGATTGTGCTGGACAAAACACCGTTCTACGCCGAGTCCGGCGGCCAGATCGGCGACAGCGGCTACTTGCAGGCCGGCAACTCGCGCTTTGATGTGCGCGACACCACCAAGACCGGCGGCGCGTTCCTGCACCACGGCGTGCTGGCCTCCGGCAGCCTGATGATCGCCGCGCCCGTGGCCGCCCATGTCGATGCCGAGGTCCGTCATGCGACTGCCTTGAACCACTCCGCGACGCACTTGCTGCACGCAGCGTTGCGCCAGGTGCTGGGTGAACACGTTCAGCAAAAAGGCTCGTTGGTGGACAGCCAGCGCCTGCGTTTCGACTTCAGCCATTTCGAAGCGATCAAACCTGAGCAGCTCAAGGCGCTAGAAGACATCGTCAACGCCGAGATTCGCAAGAACTCCCCGGTAGAGACCGAGGAAACCGACATCGAGACCGCCAAGCGCAAAGGCGCGATGGCGCTGTTCGGCGAGAAGTATGGCGACAGCGTGCGTGTACTGAGCATGGGCGACTTTTCCGTCGAGCTGTGCGGTGGCATCCACGCCAATCGCACCGGCGACATCGGCCTGCTGAAGATCATCAGCGAAGGCGGCGTGGCCTCCGGTGTGCGGCGTATCGAGGCGGTCACTGGCGCTGCGGCGCTGGCCTACCTCAACGCGGCTGAAGAACAACTCAAGGAAGCGGCGAGCCTGATCAAGGGCAGCCGTGACAACCTGATCGACAAGCTGTCGGCTGTGCTGGAGCGCAACCGCCTGCTGGAAAAACAGCTTGAACAGTTGCAGGCCAAGGCTGCCAGCGCCGCGGGCGACGATCTGTCGGCCCAGGCGGTGGACGTCAAGGGCGTGAAAGTCCTGGCCGTGCGTCTCGATGGCCAGGACGGCAAGGCGCTGCTGGCGCTGGTCGATCAACTGAAAAACAAACTCGGCCGCGCAGTGATCCTGCTCGGCGGTGTCCATGAGGAAAAGGTCGTTCTCGTCGCAGGCGTGACCAAAGACCTGACTGGCCAACTCAAAGCCGGTGATTTGATGAAGCAGGCCGCTGCGGCAGTGGGCGGGAAGGGCGGTGGTCGTCCGGACATGGCGCAAGGCGGCGGTACCGACGCCAGCGCCCTGGACGCGGCACTGGCCCAGACCGTTGCATTTGTAGAGCAGGGCATTTAAGGCAGCGCCCCTCGGGCTCGCCAAGGCGGGCCCGGGCGCTGTCGAGATTATTTGGGCGCCCTTCATGGGCAGAGGCGGCTTTGAAATGGCTTTGATCGTACAGAAATTTGGAGGCACCTCGGTCGGCACCGTCGAGAGAATCGAACAAGTCGCCGACAAGGTTAAGAAATTCCGTGACGCTGGCGATGACCTGGTGGTCGTGCTGTCGGCAATGAGCGGCGAGACCAACCGCCTGATCGATCTGGCCAAGCAAATCAGCGGCGACCAGCAACCGGTTCCCCGTGAGCTGGACGTAATCGTGTCCACTGGCGAGCAGGTGACTATTGCCTTGTTGGCCATGGCGCTGATCAAGCGTGGCGTACCTGCGGTGTCCTATACCGGCAACCAGGTGCGTATCCTGACCGACAGTGCGCATAACAAAGCGCGTATCCTGCAGATCGATGACCAGAAGATTCGCGGTGACCTGAAGGCTGGCCGCGTCGTGGTTGTCGCCGGTTTCCAGGGCGTGGACGAGCACGGCAACATCACCACCCTCGGCCGTGGCGGTTCCGATACCACTGGCGTGGCCCTGGCGGCAGCCCTCAAGGCTGACGAGTGCCAGATCTACACCGATGTGGATGGCGTCTACACCACCGATCCGCGGGTCGTGCCCGTGGCTCAGCGCCTGGACAAGATCACCTTCGAAGAGATGCTGGAAATGGCCAGCCTCGGTTCCAAGGTGTTGCAGATCCGCGCGGTGGAGTTCGCCGGCAAGTACAACGTTCCGCTGCGCGTTCTGCACAGCTTCAAGGAGGGTCCGGGCACCCTCATTACTATCGATGAAGAGGAATCCATGGAACAGCCGATCATTTCCGGCATCGCTTTCAACCGCGATGAAGCCAAGCTGACCATCCGTGGCGTGCCAGACACTCCCGGCGTGGCGTTCAAGATTCTCGGCCCGATCAGCGCGGCCAACATTGAAGTCGACATGATCGTGCAGAACGTCGCGCACGATAACACCACCGACTTCACCTTCACCGTGCACCGCAACGATTACCAGGCCGCTGAAACCGTGCTGAAAAAGACCGCTGGCGAGATCGGCGCCCGGGAAGTGGTGGGCGACACCAAGATCGCCAAGGTCTCGATCGTCGGTGTAGGTATGCGCTCCCACGCAGGCGTGGCCAGCCGCATGTTCGAATCGCTGGCCAAGGAAAGCATCAACATCCAGATGATCTCCACCTCGGAAATCAAGGTGTCGGTGGTGATCGAAGAGAAGTACCTGGAACTGGCCGTGCGCGCCCTGCACACGGCTTTTGAGCTCGACGCTGCGGCCCGACAGGGCGAGTAAGGCGTTGCTGGAGGGCGCGGTTTCGACCGCGCCCTTTGTTTTTCTGGATGGTATGTCCCAAAACTGTTCTTTTGCGCCCGCTGGTCAATACTAGGCCTGTGGGCTGCGACCGTTTCGGTTGTAGGTGTCATGCCGTTTTTTTGCAGACTGTTGTTCCTGAACTGAATCGCGTGAGGAGAAAGGTATGCTGATTCTGACCCGTCGGTGCGCAGAGAGCCTGATTATTGGCGATGGCGAAATCACCGTGACCGTGCTCGGCGTCAAAGGAAACCAAGTGCGTATCGGCGTCAACGCGCCGAAAGAGGTCGCTGTGCACCGGGAGGAAATTTACCTGCGTATCAAGAAAGAGAAGGACGACGAACCAAGCCATTAATTTTTATCGATTTTTATGTTTGCAAACGGGGATGAAGGTGGTTAATATACGCCCCGTGTTGCGGAGAGCTGGCCGAGTGGCCGAAGGCGCTCCCCTGCTAAGGGAGTACACCTCAAAAGGGTGTCGGGGGTTCGAATCCCCCGTTCTCCGCCATTATTCGTTTAGTGCGCTGTCTCTGGCTTGATCGGTAAGTGTTTGAAATTACTGAAAAAAGCGCTTTACAAAAAGATTCGGCGACCTATAATGCGCGGCAACAAATGCACTCGTAGCTCAGCTGGATAGAGTACTCGGCTACGAACCGAGCGGTCACAGGTTCGAATCCTGTCGAGTGCACCATTTAAGAGTTGCTTGCAGCGATGCAAATAACTTGGCTACAACCAGTTGTGATCTGGTATAAAACCACAACTTGCACTCGTAGCTCAGCTGGATAGAGTACTCGGCTACGAACCGAGCGGTCACAGGTTCGAATCCTGTCGAGTGCACCAAACACCAAAAAGCCTGCGTTCATCGCGGGCTTTTTGCTGTCTGGGATTTAACGTTTCACGCAGCCTTTCTCATCGAACGCGACCTCGGTGCTGCGGCCGTTCCTCTTTTTGTAGGTATAGCGCGTGTTTGAATTCCGCACCTTGATCGTGTCGGGCCTGCCGAGTGCGCTCTCCACGTCTTGCTGGCTCATTCCGGCGATTATTCGCCGATTCATGATTGCCTCCCGGCGCTGACTGGCGTCGATCAGATTCCCGCATTTGTCCTCCAGCTGGCCGACGATGGTCGGCGCCCTGCGTCGGTTTGTGTTGCCGGATGTTTTTTGCGGCTGCGCCTCCGGCAGCAGCGGTGCGACGTGGCCTGGGTTAAGTGAATTTATCTGCTGCAAGGACAGGACCTCCCCGGACGGGCAGCTCAGGCTCGTGAACGTCACCTGCCCGGCGCCGTTTTCGCAGCGATGCACGGTTTGTGCGGCGCTCCAGAGGGGCAGGCAGGCTAAGGCGGCGATTGGAAAAAGACAGCGGTTTGCGGGCATCCGGGCATCCTCCTTGACCGTTGCTAGAGAAGGGTAGTCGCCACATTCCTGTCGTAGCGTGTGTTTTCTTTTCAGAATAAGTCGTCGTAAATGCAGAGGTTCAGCCTGTGTTCAGGTTTGTCTCGCAAGCGCTTGTTCTTGCCGCGATTTTTTAACGTTCTAGAGCGCCAAGCGGTGTATGATTGCGGCCGTCAGCCCCGCCGGGGCTTTGGAATATCTTCATGGACTTACCCAGTAGTTACTCAATATCGCGTTTTACCAATCATGAATTGACTGATTGATCCTTCCGGCGTGCTCCACTGCTGGGAGTGGAGTTCGCCTATGACCGAAGTAGAAGTAAAAAAAACGCAGGAAAGCCTTCAGGATCGCCTCGCTCAAGTCGTTGAGCTGCTGCATCGTCAGCGGGTCGTGGAAGACCTGACGCATCGCCAGGAAGGCCCTCATTCCGACCGGGTCGGGAACCTGGTCCACCGGCAGAATCTCGTCGAGTTG
The DNA here is from genome assembly GCF_057334555.1 of Pseudomonas sp. AGC41. Taxonomy (NCBI): domain Bacteria; kingdom Pseudomonadati; phylum Pseudomonadota; class Gammaproteobacteria; order Pseudomonadales; family Pseudomonadaceae; genus Pseudomonas; species Pseudomonas sp. AGC41. The sequence continues at coordinate 95,542 of NZ_JBHFJB010000136.1, read as the reverse complement.
CAGCGCAAGCTCGATGACCTGCACTCGGCCGACGTCGCCTACATCCTTGAAGCCTTGCCACTGGAAGAGCGCTTGACGGTCTGGCAACTGGTCCAGGCCGATCGCGACGGTGACATCCTGCTGGAAGTGTCCGACTCGGTTCGTGAGACCCTGATCGCCGACATGGATGATCACGAGCTGTTGGCGGCGGCCAAGGAGATGGACGCCGACGAGCTCGCCGACCTCGCCCCCGAACTGCCGCGCGACGTTGTCCATGAGCTGATGGAAGCCCTTGATGGGCAACAGCGCGAGCGTGTCCGCTCGGCATTGTCCTACGACGAGGAGCAGGTCGGTGCGCTGATGGACTTCGAGATGGTGACGATCCGCGAGGACGTCAGCCTTGAAGTGGTCTTGCGTTACCTGCGTCGCCTCAAGGAGCTGCCGGGGCATACCGACAAACTCTTCGTGGTCGATTACGACGGCGTGCTCACCGGCGTGCTGCCGATCAAGCGGCTGCTCGTCAATGACCCGGAGAAGCAGGTTGCCGAGGTCATGGCCAGCGACACTGTGAGTTTCCATCCCGACGAAAATGCCTACGACGCGGCCCAGGCATTCGAGCGTTATGACTTGATTTCCGCGCCGGTGGTGGACAAGAACGGCAAACTGATCGGCCGTCTCACTATCGACGAAATGGTTGACCTGATTCGTGAGGAAAGCGAAAGCGAAGTCCTCAGCATGGCCGGTCTGCGAGAAGAGGAAGATATCTTCGCTTCGGTCTGGAGATCCCTGCGCAACCGTTGGGCCTGGCTGGCGGTCAATCTGATTACGGCGTTTGTCGCTTCTCGCGTCATTGGCCTGTTCGAAGGTTCCATCGAGAAGCTGGTCGCGCTGGCGGCGCTGATGCCAATCGTAGCCGGTATTGGCGGCAACTCTGGCAACCAGACCATCACCATGATCGTTCGCGCCATGGCGCTGGACCAGGTCAGCACCGGCAATACGTCGCGATTGATGCGCAAGGAGCTGGCGGTGGCGTTGATCAATGGCGTGATCTGGGGCGGCGTGATCGGCGTGGTAGCGTACCTGCTATACGGCAGTTGGTCGCTGGGTGTGGTGATGACCGCGGCGATGACGCTCAATCTGCTGCTGGCGGCGTTGATGGGGGTATTGATCCCGATGACCCTGGCCCGCCTGGGGCGCGACCCGGCGATGGGCGCCAGCGTGATGATCACCGCCATGACGGACAGCGGAGGGTTCTTCATCTTCCTGGGCCTGGCGACGATTTTCCTGCTCTGAATGGCTCCCAGGAAGCCCGCCTGATTGGCGTAATGCTGTTCTCTTACGGCAACCGACGAACCCGTGGGGGG